>JAUXYG010000195.1 GCA_030694525.1 Legionella sp.
CATATTCTCTGATGTAGAAAAATTGTCTATTTTAACATTTTTTGAATCAAACAGAAACTTTATCCTTGCATTTTAAACAGGACGACGCTAAGCTCCGCGCGGTAAACCAACCTTAGGAAAATGGAATGAATCAAGACAAGGGATTTTCCCTAATTGAAGTACTGGTGTCTTTATTATTAGTGACATCAATATCTATGGCAGTTCTCGAGCAACAGTGGCAAGTAGGTTTATTGTTGAAAAAAATTCTGCAACACTCTTTAAACGTCCAATCAGTTGATGCAAAAAATGAATCTTCGTATATAAATCAGCTTTAATTAATTCAGATTATCTTGAGATAAAGTGAAAAAACAATCAGGTTTGAGTATTACTGAATTACTTATCAGTCTATTTTTAGCAACCTTTATAGGTTCATTAATGATTCAGATTTATATCACCGATAAGAAGCACTATTTAATGATACAAAGAGAATTGCAAACTAATTCTGATATTCACTGGGTTAGTGAGTTATTAAAAAAAAGTATTCGCTCCGCGGGATTTACTCCATGTTTAGGACTGGATCAGTTAACTGTATTAGACCACCGAGATCATACTAAAGCCATAAAAAGTATGGAGATTAACTCTGCCCGCGATTTAATTCATATAAATCGTATGAATGATCATTTTGGAGAAGTAACCCAAATAATAAGCTCTACGCGGATTGAACTGTCTTCCAATACAGCATTAACAAAATTACGACCCATCATTATATCTGACTGTACTCATGCAGAGATTCATCAAGTGCAGGAGGTTTATCATTTAAATCAAAAAACTCAATTAATCTTGAAAGAACCGCTCAAATTCTCATATGAGAGTCAAGCTTTTGTAGGTGAATGGCTGGAAGAGGAATGGTTTATTAAACTTAATGCGCAGGGAGTAAGGGCTTTATTTTGTAAACAACTCCAACACACCGAAGAATTAACAGAGCTAATTCATTCTTTGGTAATAAAAAGGGAAAAGCTCCAACATAAACAAGGAATTGAAGTGATAATGGGGTTGGCAAAGGAAAAGCAGCATTCATTAATCGTCACGGTAAGAGGGACATGAACTCGAAGTGTAGGGGCTTTGTACTGTTACTGACTTTATGTCTTATCGCGTTAATCAGTTTATTATCACTGACTGGTATGAGACATGTATTGTTGTATTACAAAGCAATAAATACTCAGGGTTTGCAACAGCATCTCTTCCACGAGATGGAGCAATTTGCTTTGCAATTGATTAAAGCGAAAGGTTTTAATGCGTCAAATCAAGGGTGTATTATACGAGATAAATCACCCGAGAAGGCATTTAGCTTACTGGTTAACAATCAAGGATGCAACGCAGTTAGAGACCAGGAGGATTATCAGTACATTATCCAGGATTTAGAAGAATATCCTTGTTTGCAAATTGAAAAAGAGGGTAAAAAATATTCAGTACATCAAAGACTATTTTCTATATTATTAAAAGGTAATGATCGCCATACCCCCTCGTTGCTGCAATTAAGAACGATGAAGGCTGGTAGTGAAACCACCTGCCAAGGTATACCACTTCAGATATATGGTGGGGTGACCAGTTGGCGTTATATTGCTGATGTATCCACTCGTTTCATCAATCAATCAAACGCACTGCAATAATCTATTTCTCTTTTTTTTTATCCAAATAATATTAATTATTTCTGCATTAATTCTTGATTTAAACACAACACAAATAGGTCAGCCCCCTATATCTGTGCTATATTTATACAGTATTCATGAAATACTCATAGGTCCTCATGGAGAGTGATATGGCTCACTTAATTCATAGCGTGTTACCCGAGAAACCCCGTAAGATTATTTATATTCACCCTGATGATTCTGTAAAAAAATGCATTGATTTAATGGTTAATCATGATATTGGCGCTTTAGTTATTATGGATGATGATCATCAACTGGTTGGAATAGTGAGTGAACGAGATATTGTTCGTGGATGCTTAGATGCATCTAAGGATTTGAACACAACCAAAGCTTCCGAAATTGCATATAAAAAAATCAGTATCTTAAGCCCACATGACGTAGTTGAAAAAGCAATGCAGGTTATTACGGAATCTAAAAGAAGGCACATTTTAATTCGTGAGAACGAAGAGTATGTAGCTATTTTATCTATTGGTGATTTACTTAATCATATTCTTGATGACAAAACTCGAGTGATCGAACACTTGGAAAATTATATTCATAATTGATTTTTGTTCATTTAGGCATTTACCCCCTCATGTTCCTTTACCTGAGGAATATGAGGGTAGGTTTATAACGATCTCACCAGATATTCTTCTATTTCCACTCTCATTTTAAGCGTGTCTTTAAATACAAACGAGTTCGCAAATTCAAATCAGGGTGATATAGTATAATTTTCATCATAGCGAATGATCCCATGCGTTCAGCATCCAGATTTTTATTTTTATTTCTTATCTTTAATGCCAGCATTTGGGCGAATGCATCTCCATCCTGGTATTCCAATAGTGCCAATAATAAAACAGTACTTAACGTTTTATTATTTTTATCTACTACCTGCTCGCATTGTCACAAAGCTGATGCTTTTTTTAAACAGATCGAACCAACTACTCCCTGGATCAAAGTAGAGCGTTATTTCATTGATCAAGACAAGAATGCATTAATTCTTTTTAATCAATTATTAAGCGAACAAAAGATGGATGACTTTGCAGTACCCTCTACATTCTTTTGTAACTCTCGTTGGACAGGATTTGCTTCTGCCGAAACCACCGGTAAAGACCTGTTGCGGGGGCTGAACTATTGCAAACAAAAAATCGAAAAAAAAAATCAATTAACTGAGTCGACAGTTTCAGTATTAAGGCGGTGGGGGAACGCTAATTTATTTGATTCAGGAATGGTTGAGCATCCCTCTGCCGCGCGTTATATCACTCAAATGGCATTAATGGATGCCTTTAATCCCTGCGCTTTATTCTGTCTCGCAGCTTTCTTTTCCTTACTGATCATTCATACATCAACTCGTAAGCAAATTATTGGTGGACTTTTTTTTATTTTCGGAGTGGGTATTATTCACTATCTGCAACAGGTTTATGCCGGTATTTTTTTTGAGAGTCTACGCTGGTTAAGACTACCTGCAGTATTAACCGGTTTATTTACCCTCTACCAGGTGAAACAGTATTATCGAAATGATTCCAAAAATGACTTGTATATTTTATGGTTTTTTTCACTTGCACTAATGATTCAAACCTACCAGCAAACTTGTGTCATGAATTGGTCTTATATTGTTCAGCAGTGGTTATATAATCAAAATATTACGAATCAAATGAGAGCGGTGTTGCAGTTAGCTTATCAAGTCATGTACCTTATTCCTTTACTATTAACACTGATTCTTTATAGTTTGCTAAAAAAAATAAAATGGTTTGCTCAATTGGAAAGAACACTGAAGATGAGTGCTTTATTAATTCTAATTGCTGTTGGATTTATTTTAATAATTTATCCCTATGTGCTTGCAAATCTGCTGTTCTCTTTAATGCTAATTCTTATTTTATTGGTGTTAGGCCTCATATTAAGGAAAACACTTTATTTATCTCATGATTGAAAGGTTATTGGACTATTTTGATTTATATAATACACTCAATTAGAGATTATTAAGTGTGGATTGATGGTTATGGATGATGAGGCCTCAAGTTACAGGCATTTGCTCCCAATAGTTGTGGAAGTAGAGCAGGGCAAGCATTACAAATGGTGTGGTTGTGGACAAAGTGCCACTCCCCCTCTTTGTGATAAAGATACTTGCGGCAGCAAGGCAATCTCTTATTATGCTGAATTAACGGAAGATGTGTGTTTTTGTAATTGCAAGCAAACAAAGAATCCTCCCTGGTGTGATGGGTCGCATGCAAAATTGTTGTGTGAATATCTCAAAAACAGGTAATGTCCATAAATGGTGAAAGGATTTCGCAATGATTGATCAGGAACTTAAGAAAAAGATTTTAAATACCATTAGTGGTTACGAATTAAAATGCGACAAAATGCAGGTGCAAATTAATGGATTGAAAAATGCCATTCATCAGCTCATCATTTCACCCGGTATAAATCACGCACAAGACGAACATTTCTTTCAATTACGCGATGAGCTTGACGCAGAATTTGATGCGGTTGCTTTTGAAAAAAAAGTGAATTACCTGGCAGAAGTCATTATAGAAACACATAAGAAAAAGACGGAGCATACCCGAGTGCTTTCTGATTTAATCCGGCAGGGAACTGATTCAATCAGCCGATTAGCATCCAAACCTCAAGATAAAAAAGCTTTAGGTAAACTACAAAAAATGATGGCTGGTGATCCGGAGAATCACATCATCCTGGTGCATTTTAATGAAGTTCTAAGTCAATGTATCTCATCGGTTACCCGAGAGATTGACGAGCTCGGGAAAATAATCAAACTGAATACATCCAATAAAGAACCCACAGGTATTAGTACTAAGGTAAATGATAGCTTGCAACAATTATTGAATCATCTCTCTATCCCTCAGGATTTAGATGCAAAAAAAGAATATATTAAAAATAGCCTGGACAAACAGTTAAGTGGTGAGGATTTAAGTAAAATTATTGATGGGTTGACGGAATTGGTGGTTGACGCATTTAATGTGGAGCAAAATCGATTTAAAGGATTTCTTGAGCAGCTTACTCATCAATTACAAGATTTTGAAGTTTTTTTAAAGTCTTCTTCTGATACTCGAACTCAGGCTACTGAAGAGAGTCGGCAATTAGAACATGGCATTCAGGATAACTTGAATCAAATTAAAAATCATTTGGACACCTCTAAAACTATTGAAGAGTTGTCTGCCAAGATAAATCAAAATCTTAAAATGATTGGAGAGCGAATTAAAGAATATCATTTTAATGAGCTAAACAGACAAATAGAATACGAAAAGCAGGTGGTTACACTTCAAGCGAAATTGTCTGAGTCAGAGCAAAATGCAGAAGAAATCAAAAATTTATTGTCGTTTCAAAAATATAAAATCAATCATGACAGCCTGACCGGTTTACCTAATCGGGAATCCTATGAAGAACATATTCTTGATACGTTACAGCGTTGGAAAAAACATGGCAAAGCGCTCTCTTTAGCGGTTTGTGATATCGATCATTTTAAACATATTAACGATACTTTTGGCCATTTAGCTGGGGATAAGGTTTTAAAAAAAGTAGCTTCAATTTTTAAATCCTCTATTCGAAATGTGGATTTTATTGCTCGGGTGGGTGGAGAAGAATTTGTGTTTATTTTTGAGCAAACATCCTCTCAATCTGCTTATATATTAATCGAAAAACTACGAAAAATGGTAGAAGAGTGTCAGTTTTTCTATCGCGACAATAAAGTGGAAGTAACGGTATCCTTTGGTCTTACTACGGTGGTGAATGAAGATGATATGGAGTCAGTGTTTGTGAGGGCTGATAATGCAATGTATAAGGCAAAAAATGCTGGGCGAAATCGTATTGAAATTTTATGAATTTATTTGAAGTTCGCACCTTATATTTAACTTGATCTCCTAAGCCTGATTTGGGATCATCGTTCTATATTATTTTTCAGGCGATACCATGAGTAAAATGATTGATATTCCCGTTGTAATCGAAAGTGGGCAGAAATATAAAAACTCTCAGGGTGTTACAGCCATTAAAGATGGTGTTAAATCTACAGACATGATCCATGAACGTCTGCCTAAGCCAAAATGGCTTCGAATCGTAAATCATACAACCCCAGTATATAATAAGGTTAAAGAGCAAGTTCAAAAACATCGACTCGCTACGGTTTGCGAAGAGGCGAAATGTCCTAATATTGCTGAATGCTGGTCCCATGGCACTGCAACCATTATGTTAATGGGAGCTATATGTACTCGTGCTTGTCGTTTTTGTGCTGTTGATACCGGTAATCCTCGCGGATGGCTTGATTTGGAAGAACCTGAAAACACCGCACGCACCGTAAGCTTAATGAATCTTGATTATGTAGTGCTCACATCGGTAAATCGAGATGATTTACCGGATGGTGGTGCAGCGCATTACGCAAATACAATTAAAGCGATTAAAAAAGCCTCTCCGCACACTAAAATAGAAGCCCTGACTCCAGATTTTCAAGGTGTGGAAAAAGATGTCGCTTTACTATTAGATAGTGGAGTGGATGTATTTGCCCAGAATGTGGAAACGGTTGAGCGGCTCACTCATCCCGTTCGGGATAATAGGGCAGGTTATCAGCAGACTTTGAATGTTTTGGCTTTTGCAAGAAAATACCGGCCTGATGTATTAACCAAAACCAGTTTAATGCTGGGGTTAGGGGAAACAGATGAGGAAATTATCCAGACAATGGATGATTTACGAGCTCATCAAGTAGACATTCTAACTTTGGGACAATATCTTCAACCTACAAAAAATCACTTACCCATTGAACGATATGTTACCCCTGAAACCTTTAACCAATTAAGAACTATTGGTCTGGAGAAGGGTTTTTTTGAAGTTGCATCAGGTCCTTTGGTTCGCTCAAGTTACCGCGCAGATCGAATATTTAAGAAGGATAATCTTGGGCTATGAAGATCTATCGCGTGATACTCGATGCAATTACAGGCTTGGTCTTATACGGATACAATGGATTAGATTAGTTCAGGTGTAGCCTGTATTAGACGCAGTCGTAATACAGGGATGTTCTCTGTTATCCCGTATATGACTTCGTTAATAATCATTTTTTCGCAAGTACAATATCGATAATGTGCGTATCATGATAAGGAAAGGTGAAAATTTTACTAAAAAGCCGTTTAAGCCTTTGGATTAAAAAATATTTGGGAAGCATTCGAATTGATATGGTATTAAGAAACCAGGTTCCCTCAATTCCAAAAAGTGCCAGTTCATCAATATTATTCAAGGTAATGGGTATCTCAAGTCGTTTGTGGGCAATAACCTCAAATTGATGTTGTTTAAAAGCTAACAATAATTCGTCCTGATTTGCAGCCACGGTGGTATTCTTTACTATAGATTTGTAATAGTGGCCTACCACACTGCCTAATATGGAATCTTGAGCAATAAATTCGGCTAAATGTTGCTGCGCTACCGGAAAAGAATCATAGGTGGTAGTAATCAAAGAGAAATGGCCATTTGCGCGGGTTAAAAGCCGAGCTTCATCAAACAAAGTACTGATAGGAATGTAGGCATTTATAAAATGAGCCAGCACCAAATCCTGACTGTGGGGTGGCAAAAAACGATCTGCTTCAACCGCACTCCCTTCAATTGTTTTTAGTGGTAGTGCCTGTTCGGCTCTTTTTAACATTTCAGAAGATACGTCAATGCCGGTAAATTCGGCCAATGGCATCTCTTTATGAAGTTTTTGTAAAAAAGCGCCATTGCCCACCCCTAAATCAAGAATTTTATATTGAGGCTTTAAACCCAAATAAAATTTCTTCATTTGTTCGATAGCAATAGCATGACTCTGGCTAATCGCCCCAAAGCGATTAGCTGGATTATGGCATTCAGCGATTTGGTTATACATGGCCTTCAAGGACATGCAACATTCCTGTTCGTTTTATTTATCAAGTATATCCCTAAATAAGGGGAATTGGCGACTGCTGTTTTAGGAAAATTTCGTTTAAATGAGTAAATTAGTGGCTATTCTTCTGATTGTAATGGGTGGAACAGGACAGGAATATCAATAAATATAAGGGGTGTGGTGGTAAAGCGTAACTAAGGATTTCTCATTAATTACCAAAGCAAACTTATTTTATAGAAGTATGTTTTCCTGTATACTTCATGGCTAAACGGTATAAATATAGAATATTACAGCCCGCCAGGATAAAATACATCACCAATTTATTTTGAGCGATTTTGTTTCTAATTAACATATGATTCGGTCTTAATTGAAGGAAGGGGTTTATGAGTTGTTTTATCATTGCAGAAGCGGGTGTCAATCATAATGGTGATCTGAATCTTGCTAAAGATTTAATCTATGCAGCTCATGATGCTGGAGCAGATGCGGTTAAGTTTCAAACATTTAAGGCAGATACTCTGGTCAATAAAACTGCTCAAAAAGCCCAATATCAAAAAAACAATACCTCTGGTTCTCAAACTCAATATGAAATGTTAAAAGCTTTGGAACTATCTACCGAAGATCATTTTATACTCAGTGCTCTGGCTCTTTCAGTAGGGATTGAGTTTATGTCAACAGGGTTTGATGAGGAGATGATAGACTTTTTAGTGCAGCTTGAAGTAAAGCGTTTAAAAATCCCATCAGGTGAAATTACCAACATTCCGTATCTTAAACACTTAGCCAAAACCCAACTGCCATTAATCATGTCTACAGGAATGTGTGATTTGGATGAAGTGAGACTGGCCGTTGATACGATCAGACCTTTTTATGGTCCTCATTTAAAGGATAATCTGGTATTGCTGCATTGTACCTCAAATTATCCAGCTGCGTATGCTGATGTTAATTTAAAAGCCATGCAAACACTGGCTAATGAATTTAATCTTCCCGTTGGTTATTCTGATCATACTTTGGGTATGTTAGTCCCCACTTTAGCTGTGGGTCTTGGTGCCTGCGTTATCGAAAAACATTTTACCTTAGATAAGTCTCTTCCAGGTCCTGATCATGCGGCATCAATGACTCCTCTTGAAATGAAGCAATTGGTTCAAGCCATTAGAGATACAGAGTCCGCCCTGGGTACAGGAGATAAACGACCTGCAGCAAACGAATTGCCCATTCGGGAGCTTGTTAGAAGAAGTGTGACTTTAAAACGTAGTCTGTCTAAAGGATCTGAACTCTCAATGGATGATCTGGTTCTTTTACGACCGGGTAATGGTATCAGTCCTGCTGAGCTACCCAATATAATTGGTGCCACGTTAAATTTAAACCTCGCGGAAGGCAGTACGTTAATGTGGGAACATATTACTTCATGATAACGCGGAAAATAATATACGTCACAGGTACACGCGCTGACTATGGTTTGATGCGCGAAGTACTCAAAAAACTACATGATTGCAAGCATATTGATTTTTCTGTATGTGTGACAGGAACTCATCTATCCCCGATTTATGGTAATACAATACGAGAAATTGAGGCTGATGCGTTTCGTATATGCGGTGTTATACCGGTTGATGTCGAGCAAACCACCCATGTTACCATGATTCAGGCTATAGGCCATGAAATCCTGGGTATGACCGAAATCTTTTCTCGCGAAAAGCCCGATATTGTTTTACTGTTAGGCGATAGGGGAGAAATGTTGGCTGCCGCGCTTACAGCAGTTCATTTAAACATTCCTATTGTTCATTTACATGGTGGAGAGCGTTCCGGAACCGTCGATGAGATGGTGCGGCATGCGATATCCAAATTATCACATTATCACTTTGTAGCGACCGAAGCGTCAAAAGAACGGTTGATCAAAATGGGGGAGTATGAACACTCTATTTTTGTGGTAGGGGCTCCTGGTCTTGATGAGATGAAGCATTATAAGGCTTCATCGCGAGATTCATTCCTTCGTCATTATAATTTTTTACCAGATAAAAAAATTTGTCTCTGTGTATTTCATCCCGTTGTGCAGGAGTATAATGACTTGGCGCAGCAATTTCATGATATGATTGACGCAGCTTTGCTGGCGAATCTGCAAATAATTTGTTTGCAACCTAATTCGGATGCGGGAGGCCAGATAATCAGAAACGCAATGGCGCAATATCTTGATCATCCGGATATTCGAATCATTACTCATTTACCCAGAGCGGAATATATTAACTGCATGGCAAATGTTGATGTCATGTTAGGTAATTCCAGTAGTGGTATCATTGAGGCGGCAACGTTCAATTTAGTGGTGGTTAATATTGGCAGCAGACAAAACCTACGGGAATATGGTGATAATACTATTCATGTATCGTCCTCTCTGGAATCAATCTCACAAGGATTACAATCCGCTTTGAGTCGGGAGGCTAAATCTTACACCAATGTTTATGGTGATGGTAATTCCAGTGAGCGATGTTTTAATTTATTAACTAGTTTGGATCTGGACGCAGCTATCTTGAGTAAATGTAATGCATACTGATTTTTTAAAAATTGTTGGATGTGGCGGGCACAGTAGAGTTGTTCTCGACGCAATCTCATTATCCTCGCACAAATATCATGTGTCTTTGTGCGATAGTAATAAAGATTTATTGGGGCAAGAATTTTGTGGACTCTTTATCGATTCGACTATGGATTCTTTAATAGACTTTATCGGTTACGCTCATGTTGCTATTGGTAATAATCCTGTCCGAAGAACTGTTTTTAAATTAATCAATGATAACACTTCTTTACTTTCAATAATTCATCCATCAGCATTAATTGCCAAATCGGCTGTAGTCGAAGAAGGCTCATTTATAGCAGCTCGAGCCGTGCTCGCTCCAGATTGCTATATAGGTAAAGGGTGTATTGTGAATCATGGTGCTGTAATCGACCATGAGGTACGTGTTGGAGCATTCTCTCATATTGCACCTAATTCCACGTTGGGTGGTAATGTTGTAATTGGTGAAGGAGTACTTGTTGGCGCTGGCGCAGTAATATTGCCAGGAATTCAGGTGGGTGATGGGGCTATTATCGGTGCTGGGGCAGTAGTGATTCATGATGTAAAAGAAAACACTCAGGTAATGGGTGTTCCCGCGGTATGTAAGGAATAGAATGTTGAATATTAGCGAATTATATGTAAAAAAATCGGTCAGTTTGAAAACTGCATTAAGTAAATTAGACCAAACAGCTTTAGGGGTTCTGTTTTTGGTTGATGAAGAGGATCGATTTTTAAGAACTGTTACTGATGGTGATGTTCGCCGTTTACTCTTAAAAAAATGCACTCTTGATTCATATCTTCATGAATTACCTGAGCATACTTCCGTTACCCTACTTGCTTCTGAACCGATACAAAATGCTTATCATTTAATGCAAAAACATGAATTAGATCATATTCCTTTAATTGATGAGCAGGGAAGACCTGTACGATTAATTCATCGTCGTGAGCTGAGCTCAAATATTCATTTATCTTCTCCTCATATTGGTGATCAGGAACAGCACTATGTTCAGGAAGCTTTTGCTACTAATTGGGTGGCACCTTTAGGTCCTAACGTTGATTGTTTTGAGAAAGAAATTGCACATTATGTGAAGATTAAATCTGCGGTTGCGTTAAGTTCGGGAACTGCTGCAATCCATCTGGCCTTGCTGGTATTAGGAATTAAACCTGATGATCTGGTGTTTGTATCAAGTTTTACCTTTGTTGCAACGGTTAATCCCGTCTTATATCAGTTTGCTACACCCGTATTTATCGATTCCGATTTAGAGACATGGAATATGTCTCCGGTAGCTCTCGAACGAGCGCTCTCTGACGCAAAAGCGGCAAATAAACTCCCCAAAGCAGTTATTATTGTAAATTTATACGGTCAAAGCGCGAATTATGATGCATTATGTGCTGTTTGCGAACGCTATAACGTACCTATTATTGAAGATGCAGCTGAATCATTGGGTGCAACGTACCACAACAGACATACTGGTACCTTTGGGAAACTCGGCGTATTTTCCTTTAACGGCAATAAAATAATTACTACATCCGGTGGAGGAATGCTGGTATCGGATGATGATGATTTAATTCAACGCGCCCGTTTTCTTGCGACTCAAGCTCGAGATCCTGCGCCTCACTACGAACATTCTGTGGTGGGTTACAATTATCGAATGAGTAATGTTTTGGCTGGTATTGGTAGAGGACAATTAAAGGTTTTAGAAAGCCGTGTTGCATCCAGACGTGCCATATTTAATCAATATCTTGATGCCTTCAAATGTTATCCCTTTATTGAAATGATGCCAGAGATAGAGAATGGATATACCACTCGATGGCTCTCCACTATGCTAATCAAACCAGAATTATGTTCTCTAAGGCCCGAAACGGTGATTGAGCAACTGAAACACTATAATATTGAGGCGAGACGAACATGGAAGCCTATGCATCGACAGCCTTTATTTGAAGGCGCATCTTATTACCCTCACCATATTGGTTTTAGTGTATCTGATTATTTATTTGAGCAAGGAATCTGCTTGCCTTCAGGATCAAATTTGGATCAACAGGATCTTGACCGGGTAATTTTTTGTTTAAAAGAGATTTTTGATAAAGCAACAGTTCACCAGATTGAATCCGCTGTTCCTGCGGGATAAACACTTTAATTTCTCGATTTGGGTGACTGATTTATGGTTCTATAATTCAGTTACTCTCCTGTTTTCGAAAGTAAGAGCCGTGCTATGTAGGGTTCATTTGAGGTTATAGATAACAGTTAAAAAATAATGAATAGTATCACCTATAATGAGTCTTTTATTAACTCTTTTTTGTGCGTAAGCTCATCTGTAGAATAATCAATGATAGCCCAGCGAAAAACCCAAAGAACGCTCCTGCAATGATGAATATCTTTTTATTAGGATATATAGTTTCAGTAGTTGGTGAAGAGGGTGCATTAAATGTTTTGACATGACCCAAATCAAAGTTCAGATTCTTGAGCATTTGTAATGCAACATTTTCCTTATCGTCAATGATATGATTAATGGACTTATCATCAGTGGAGAGCATATCCATGTATATTTGCTCTTTTAACAACCTATTTTGTAACAGAGACAACTGTGCTTTAGATTTTACAGGATCTCTCTGTGCTTCTTGAATTTGTGACCTTAATCGCTCTATTAAAAATAGATGTTTATTCTTTAGAGTTTTTACTTGATTCATGACGAGTTGGTCTAGATTACTGGTTTGTATATTTACTAAATCATGTTGCTTCATGGCAATGTCATTGACTAACTTATTATTTGTATAATCGAGGTAACGCGCGTTCAGATCACTTTTTGCTATATTGCTCGGGGACATAATAATTAATTCGGCGTCTATACCATTATCCATCATTTTATTTGGATTTAATTGGTTTTCTTGCAGCCGCCCTTGATTTTCATTGATTTTTACGCGCGACTTCAAATGCATTGCATCAAATGATAAACCATCGTTCTTAAAAGAGGACTCATCTAAAGCATTGTTTTTCTGTGAATATTGACTTAAAAAGGATGTGAAATTTTGTGGGTTCGCCAGTTTTTTTAGAAACAGATTAAACACCTCGGACTGATTCAGCTGAGATCCCGAATTAATATATAAATCTTTAAAATCGTTGACAGTGGGCTCTTCCAGGTGGGTTGAAATTCTAAACTGAGGTTTTAGAGTAAACGTAAATGCAAAAGATAAAAGCGCGAAAAAAAGGGTAAAGGATAATAACAACCAGGATTTTTTATATAATTCAGAAAAAAGTTTTTTAAGATCGATCATTTTAAAGTCATCGTTATCTACATTATAAAGAATAATGGATGAATCAATTAAAGATGCTCTAGGCGAACCTATCTCATTATGCATAGTTTACTTCCCGGTGTTCTTTGCTAAAAAGATTTTATGACAGGTTGATACGATTAGTGACAACCTGAGCGCAAATAAAGGGTAATAATAACTTAATTATTACAATTTCTAAAACTATTTTTACTGATCGATTAATGTATTTGAATGGTTGTTGTACTTTTTAAATTAAAAAGTTAAGATATTCCTCTTAACATATAAGGGAATTAGCACTTTGGCATCACATGCTTCAACCGTATTAGACGGGCGTCCAGTTACACAGGCGCTTTTCAATAAAATTCAAATACCGAAGCCTGTTCATCCTGCAAATTTAATGGTTTTATTTTGGGCATTTATTTGCCTTGTTTATTTTTTTGGCCCAATTTATTTGACTCCTGCTGCTTCCATCTCTACTTTTCTTTTCGTTTCATTGCATCTTCTAATGTTTATCGTTGGATCAACCATTTTATCTCGGGTTGTTTTTTTTAAAACACTGAACAATCAGCAGCCCTACCTGTCGTATATAACGAATAAATCTCTGTATACGATAATTTCTTTTGTTCTGTGTATTGGGTTAATAGGCGCGATAAGTAGTATCTACAGCAAGCTTGCCATATTAGGTGATCTCAGTTTCTCATCTATTTCGAGATTGCGTGAGTTAAGAGCTCAAGGACTGCTTCATGGTGGTTCGATGCAAAGCACCGTGCTCAGTGCTTTAGCTTTTTTAGCCTATCCTGCAGGATTTGTAGGACTTGTTGCGACAATAATTTGTTACGAAACCATTCCCCGCTTGTCTAGAATACTCTGTTTTCTGTTTGTTATAAGCATCATTTTATTAGCGGTATGTGTGGGTGGAAGAAGTCCGATTATGGTTCTGTTTCTATTTATAGGTGCTTCCTGCTATGTTAGAAATAAGATGGGTAAAAGCTATACGCCGAGATCATTACCTCTTCGAATGGCTATTGCTTCCCTGGTAATCCTGTTTTTTGCCTATAGTAGCTTTATATGGGTTCTAAGAAGCACTGAATCCGGAATGTCAGCTTCCAGCATGGTTGCTCATGCAGAAAATGTATGGGGAGCACATCCAAAAGAATATCTGGTTAAAACCAGTGAATGGTTAAATGATCCTGGTTTTACGCAAACGATTTTAAGCACCACATTCTACTTTATTCAAAGCCTGTCTATTTCAGAGCGATTATTATCCTCCAGTGAAGTAACACCAACAATGTATGGAGCATATCAAATCGATTTATTTGCTGCCTTTTTCAGAGTTATTCCAGGTGGAGCTGATTTTTTAAAAAATGCTTACGGTATTTTGCTTGACGATAATGTGTATGGCTTTTTTACTGGAGCATGGGCTGGATTATTTATCGATTTTGGTGTCTTTAGTTTTTTAGCCGCTTTATTATGGGGTTATTTTGCGGGTAAATCATGGGTTAATTTTAAGCGTAACCCAGGCGTCCTTACCGGTGTACCTTATGTTTTCTGGACCTATTCTATTTTTATAAGTTTTGTTTCATTTCCTTTTGGATTCTCTAATTCATTTATGATATTTATTTGGTTTTTGTTTTTTTCCTTAGCAAGTATGCTCTGCTATCGTTACAGATGTGTTACAAAAATATCCTGATATATTCCCATGAAGTAGTAATGATGTGCCCAGGTATAAAACTCCTGGATCCCTCGGACTACTTCTCGGACCCTCGGACTTACATCCCCCAATTTTCCCTCTATCCCTATGCCCCTCGGCTCGTCCGAGGGGTCCAGTATTCTTGCTCAGTTATAATATACTTTAAGCATATATTTTTTTAAAATTCTATTTTCTTTATTTGCTCAAATTGTGACTTACATTTGAAATACTGTGCTTTGATGTAAAACTCCTGGATCCCTCGGACCAGCCGAGGGACGTAGGGTCTTTTGGATGAGAGTAGTCACTTTATTACTACCTCCACCCTCGAACGGACTTCTCCCACCCTCGGGCTAACTCCCTGCATCCACGAGCTAACTTCCCCTCATCCCTACGCCCCTCGGCTCGTGCGAGGGGTCCAGTATGCTTGCTCAGTATGTACTGTAAGGATATAATTCTTATAAATTTCTATTTTCATTACTTGCTTAAATTGTGACTTACATTTAAACACTCAGTATGCTCTGGTTTAAACTCCTGGATCCCTCGGACGAGCCGAGGGACGTAAGGGTTTGGATGAGAGTAGTCACTTTATTACTACTTCTCCTACCCTCCAAACTAACTTGCCCCAGCAGCCCTCGGACTACTTCTCGGATCCTCAGACTAACTTCCCCTCAGCCCTCGGACTACTTCTCGGACCCTCGGACTAACATCCCCCAATTTTCCCTCTCTATCCCTACGCCCCTCGGCTCGTCCGAGGGGTCCAGTATTCTTGCTCAGTTATAATATACTTTAAGCATATATTTTTTTTAAATTTCTATTTTCTTTACTTGCTCAAATTGTGACTTACATTTGAAATACTGTGCTTTGATGTAAAACTCCTGGATCCCTCGGACCAGCCGAGGGACGTAGGATCATTTGAATGAGAGTTATGGATAATACTACTTCCTATACCGTGCTATCCTATTGGAGCTTCGTTTTTAATTGTATTTTCAAGTTGCTGGTACAGTGTAAATGGAGCTTTCCAGTTTAGAATTTCTCTGGCGTTATTCGGATTTATTTCCAGATTATTAATTAATTGATCAGCCAGATTTTCTTTACCTACTGCTTTTAAAAGTAAACCTAATATCCCTTTAGGGATGGGTAAGAGTATAATTTTTTTATCCATTAGTTTGGCTATGGTTTTTATTAATTGGGTGGTCGTTATGGTTTCGTTATCTGCTACAGTAAAGGTATGATTTGCTGCTTTTTCTGAAATGATGCATTCAATAATAAAATGAACAAGATTATCAATTCCGATGAATTGTCTTTTGTTATTAATTTTGCCCAATGGAAGCGGCAGTCCCTTTGCGACATATTGGAGCAATTTTTTAAAATTACCTTTAACACCTGGCCCGTAAACCAACGGGGGTCTAATTATAACCAGCTCCATATCTTTGGCAAATTGACTTAAACAGTGCTCCGCTTCCAATTTGGATTGGGCATAAGGTAATTTTGGGTTTGGTGTAGAACAATCGCTAAATGGAATATCTTGACTCGTATTACCTAAAACGCCAATACTGCTTATAAATATAATACGCTTAATTCCAGCTATTTTGGCCTGCTCGGCCAGATTTTTGCTTGCCTCACAGTTTACCTGACGAAACTCTTTTAAAGGATCAGTGCTGGTTTCATTTAAAATATGAGCGCGTGCAGCGCAATGAACAACAGTGTGGGTATTGCACAACGCTTCGCTCCAATCTGTTGTATCACTTAAATCACCCAATTTATAAAGACTCAGATTATTAAATTGGGTCATTGATTTTTTTAATGCTGATAAAGCAGTCGCAGAGCGAACAGTACCCCGGACTTCATACCCTTGCTGGCATAAAGTTCGGATTAAAGCCTGTCCCACAAAGCCACTGGCTCCAGTTACGAGAATTGTTTGATTATGCATTGCTGTATTTTTTTTGATATTGTTGGAAACGATCGACTAATTTGTGAGCGATAAGTTTCATTGGTGAATAAGAATAATCATGTTGTTTTAATGCTTCCATAATTTCTTTATTTTGATTGATGATGTTTTTGAAGGATTTATTAGTTGTTCCCCCTAATCGCATTTTTATCATCATATCGGGAATATAGGAGACTTTTATTTTATGAGTATACAATAATCGCAACAACAGCTCATAATCTGATGCCAGTTTATAATCCAGGTTAAAAAACATACCATGAGTGTCATGAACTTCTCTTTTCGCATAAAACGTTGGATGGGCAGGTATCCAACCTTTGGCTATGAGTTCCAGTTTATAGGGACTTGATTTCCAATAGCGAACAATTTGATCGGTGTTATTTTGATTCACATATACCAAGTCACCGTAGCACGCATCAACATCTGGTTTTGATAATTCTTTTACCACATTACTTAGAACATTCTCATGAGCAAGCATATCATCAGAGTTTAATAAACCTATTACATCCCCCGTTGCTTTAGCCACACCTCTATTCATGGCATCATAAAGTCCATTATCTCGCTCCGAAGTCAGATGAGCGATATGTTCTTTATTTTGTTCCAGTATGTCTAAAGTACCATCGGTTGAGCCACCATCAATTATGATGTGCTCAACATTTTTATGAGTTTGCATTTGAATGGTTCTTAACGTGTCGCGAATTGTTGCTTCACTGTTGTAACAAGCTGTAACTATTGAAATTTTCATATAATTCCCAATTAAGATTGTAGAAGTAGAAAGGGGCGTATTGTTCTCTGCATCATAATAGTTAATGAATAAAGTAGTAAAACCAAACTTGCAGTGGCCGATGATACTGCTGCACCCGTGAGTCCCCAATGGGGTACTAAAATGCTGTTACCCACTATTATAATAACAAATGCGGTAAGGTTTATAGTTAATATTAACCGATCTTTATGCTGAGCATAAAGGGTATAAAGTGGAACATCAGCAACACTGCGACAAGCCGCGCCTAACAAAAGAAAGTAAAATACCTGAATATTGTGTAAATAAACAGGTTTATTCAGAAGGGTGATGAAGGGTATTATTAATGCAACACAGATTATGGAAAATGCAATTACAAAATAAATCGTGTATTTCAGCATATTTATTGATTCATTATAAAATAATTTGCTATTGTTTTCTTTCCACGCGCTTATTAATTGCGCTAATCGCATTCGAGCTACACCTGTATTAACCAGTGTATGCAGAGTAATACTTAGACCAGCATAGAAAGTATATATTCCAACAGCCTCAATGCCACAATAATAATTTACAAAAAATCGTTCAATATAAAGCAGACTTAATGCACAAAAGGCAGAGATCATAAACGGGCGCGAAATTTTTAAACCTTCCACTATTCGTCGCCACTGCACCGGCTGCACCCAAATCATTCCCCAGGGTAACTTATGAAGAGCTGCCAAAGCGATGACAATACTTAGGGACGCACCTGTCAGCCAGGCTATAAAAATTAAATTAAAATATCTAGTGGCCGGATATAGATAAAAAATAGGCAATAATACACAAATCCATAATCCTTGCCTGATAAAAAAGATAATATTGGCAAAGTGAGGACGAGCCAAGGCAATAAAAATGCGCATTAATTCATTGGATGCATGTTCAACCAGGGTAATAACAAAAAACCATAACCATAAAGTATAGGGAAAAATATCTGTATAAAAAAACAGATAAAAGAATGGCGATAAAACGATAAATGTTAAAAAATACAGAATAAATTGATCGCGAATAATAATAATTTGTTCAGTAGGTGTTACTCCTACCAGAGCTCGAGAGGTAAAATTATAAAATTCCAAACCTAAAAAAAACAACGCGTAAGCAATAACTGCTGTCAAAACCCCGTACATACCAAGCTCTTCAGGCTGGAAATAAGTTACCAGGAAAATAACCAGCAAAAATTTGGCACCCAGAGTAGAGGCTCGTAAAGCTATGGTTGCGAGGTTACAAAATAAAGACCAATTCATAAAGTGTTAAAATCCCGGAGCGTGATGATTTGTGCAAATTGTCATTGATTCACTAGACCCTTAAATTATCCAGTACAGCGCTGTCTTTGGCAATGGTTATAAAACCTAATTTGTATCACTCGCGTCCGGATAATTAAAAGCGGATACTTGAAGAGGAGATAAATTTCAAACATCTCTTGACAGTTAAGAGATTTTTTTTGTGTTCAATGGTAGTATTATCCTTTTAATATTCTGTAGATAACAGTAGGTTCGGGTAAGGGTGTTTGAATAGCTCCCTCCTGCTTCCAATGTACGATAAGCTTTTAATTTTAGGTTTGATAATGATTAATCAGAAAAGAGTTCTTGCCGTTATTCCTGCAAGGGGCGGAAGTAAAGGGTTACCGGATAAAAATATACGTCCTTTGAGTGGAATACCCTTGATTGCCTGGCCAATTAAAGCTGCATTGAGCTCGAAATACATCGACCGTGTGGTAGTGAGCACCGATGCGGAGCCTATTGCAAAAGTTGCTCTTGAATACGGAGCGGATGTTCCATTCATGCGACCAGCAGAGTTTGCTAAAGATACTTCACCCTCTTCAGATGCACTAATTCATGCGATAGAATTTTGTACAAAAACTGATGGACAATACGATTATATTGTACTTCTGGAACCTACCTCACCCCTTACCGAAACAAAGGATATTGATCAAGCTTTGGAAACATTGGTGTCAAGCAGCGCCTTGTCTATAGTAGGTGCGAGCAAAGTAGAGGGAACTCATCCTGTTTATTGCGCGACTATTGGCGATGACAATTTGCTAAAACCATTTAAAAGAGACAGTTTTGCAAGCCCCATCCGCAGGCAGGATTTAGAGGAGCTTTACTATTTTGAAGGCTCTCTTTATATTTCTGATATTAGCAAATATCTTGAAGCCCGGACTTTTTATCATGACTTTACCTTACCTTATCTGGTTCCAGCCTGGAAAGCGATTGAAATTGATACCTTGTTAGATTTTATAAAAATTGAGGCAGTGCTTAAACATAAAGACACTTTAGTGTTAACTGATTAATTTATGGAAATCAAAATGGCAGACGATTTTAAATCACGATTATTACATGTAATTCCAGGTGGCGCTCATACCTATTCGCGTGGATATGATCAATATCCTGAAAATGCCCCGCAAATTATGGATCGAGGGAAGGGGGCGTATACTTATGATGAATATAATAATGAGTTTCTGGATTATGGTATGGCTCTTCGCGCGGTGAATATAGGCTACGCAGAAGATGAGATCGATCTGGCTGCCTTTGAGCAGATCAAAAAAGGAAACAATCTTACCAGGCCCTCATTTATAGAGCTGGAGGCTGCGGAATTATTAGTCAATTTGATTGATAGTGTGGATATGGTTAAATTTACCAAAAATGGTTCAACAGCGGTTTCTGCAGCAGTAAAACTCTCAAGAGCTTACACCGGAAGAACTCTGGTAGCTCGATGTGCTGAGCAACCCTTCTTCTCATATGATGATTGGTTTATTGCTTCAACTCCAATAAAAAGAGGCATTCCACAAAACATTATTGATCAGACGAAGATGTTTCATTACAACGATATTGACTCTTTAGAACAATTAATTGAAGAATACCCCAACCAAATCGCCTGCGTCATTCTTGAGCCGAGCAGTTTGGAGCATCCCCAACCTTCAATAACAGTTCCTGGTGAAACTTATCTTCATGATGTGCAACGACTGTGTAAAAAGCATGGAATTGTTTTTGTTTTGGACGAAATGATCACTGGGTTTCGCTGGGACTTAAAAGGAGCACAACATTACTATAATATCCAAGCCGATTTGTGCACTTTTGGCAAGGCTATGGCAAACGGTTTTGCAGTTGCTGCAATTGCGGGAAAGCGCGACATAATGGAACTTGGCTCAATTGAATTTGCTGGAAGAGAGCGATTGTTCTTATTATCAACCACGCATGGCGCTGAAATGTGTGGCCTTGGGGCATTTGTTAAAACTGTAGAGGTAATGCAGCGCCAGGGCGTGGTGGAGCATATGTGGGATTATGGCCAGAAACTAATTAATTTGATCAACGAAAAAGCGACGGCAGCCGGTATTGCGGACTTTTTCAAAGCGGGTGGCGTGCCTTGCTCGCCTTGGTATGCGACATATAACCATTTGAATGAAGTATCGTTACCGTTTCGCACTCTATTTTCACAGGAGATGATAAAATCTGGTGTGCTAATGCCCTGGATTGCGCTCAGTTATCGACATGGCGAAAAAGAATTGGAAAAAACAGGCATGGCTTTGGAGAAGACATTCAAGATTTATGCTCATGCATTAGAGCAGGGTTCAACTGAGGGATATTTAAAGGGTGATGTTATTAAACCGGTTTTTAGACCCATTAATTAAGATGTACTATGAATGATATTCTTAAAAATAAAGTAGTTGTTGTTACTGGAGGCGCCGGCCTTTTAGGTCGAGAATTTATCTCATCAATTGCAGCGCAGGGTGGAATAGCAATCATCGCCGATCTGGATAACGAAGCAAGCAGAAATTCATTGAGCGCTCTACAAAAGCAGGATTTTTCCGGAACTATAGATTTTACCCCTATTGATATAACCAATAAAACTTCAGTGCTTAATGCAATAGCGTTTGTTAATGAAACTTATGGTAGAATTGATGCTTTAGTAAACAATGCCTATCCAAGAAACAAACATTATGGCCGTTTATTAATGGATGTGGAATATGACGATTTTTGTGACAACCTGAATCTGAACTTAGGAGGTTATTTTTTAACCTCGCAACAATTTGCAGCGTATTTTCTTAAACAGGGTTTTGGGAACATAGTTAATATCGCTTCAATATATGGAGTGGTTGCACCAAAGTTTGAAATCTATGAAAATACCCCGATGACAATGCCTGTTGAATATGCGGTTATAAAATCTGCAATAATTCATCTGACGAAATATTTTGCAAAATCATTTAAAGGTAAAAATATAAGAGTGAATAGTCTTAGTCCCGGGGGTATATTTGATTCGCAACCCGAACTGTTTGTTAATGCTTATAAAGAACAATGCATTAATAAGGGAATGCTAGATAAAAGCGATTTATCAGGCTCGTTAATTTATTTGCTATCTGATATGTCAGAGTGTGTTAATGGTCAAAATCTCGTTGTAGACGATGGATTTACAATATAAGTAGGTGATTTATGAGTGATAAACTGAAGCGTTGTTCAAACTGTCTGCTGCCAGAGACTTATGAAACAATCGAATTCGATAGTAATGGATGTTGCAATATTTGCAATTCTGCCAAAATTAAAAAAGAAAATATTGATTGGGATGCAAGAAAGCGATTACTTGATCAATTGATTGAAAAATATCGGGGAAAAGGGGATTACGATTGTATTATCCCGTTTAGTGGCGGTAAAGACAGTACTTTCCAATTATTGTATCTCATGAAAGAGTACAATATTAAGCCTCTTGTTGTGCGATTTAATCATGGATTTATGCGATCTGTGATTGCCGATAATAATCAGCGTACGTTTAAAAAATTGGGAGTCGATGTTATTGATTTTACTCCTAATTGGAAGATTGTTAAAAAATTGATGTTAGAATCGTTTATTCGCAAAACTGATTTTTGTTGGCATTGCCATACGGGAATTTATTCCTATCCGATGCAAATTGCCATAAAATTCAATGTGCCTCTAATATTTTGGGGTGAACCACAGGCCGAATTAACTGCTTATTATGATTATCTGAATGATGAAATTGAATATGAAGATGAAAAAAAATTCAATATGATTCGCAATTTAGGTATATCCGCCGACGATATGTACGGGATGATCAACAAACCTGACGATCCCATTGATCGCCGTGACTTAAATCCATTTACTTATCCCAAGTTAAGCGAGCTTAAAAAGCTGGGGTACGCCTCTGTCTGCTTAGGAAGTTTTATTCCCTGGGATTATGAAGCCAATACTAAATGGATTAAGGAAGAATTAGGCTGGCAGGCAGATGAGCTCGAAGGTGTTCCTAATGAAGTGAATACTACGGGTGAAAAAATTGAGTGCTTCATGCAAGGTACCCGAGATTATATTAAGTATATAAAACGAGGCTACAGTCGAATCACGCAAATCAACTCCATTAAATTACGTAATGGAATTATTTCGCAAGAAGAGGCAAAAGAGTGGAATGCGATGGAGGGTCATCGTCCTGAATCTTTAGATGTCTTTTTAAGTTATGTCGGTCTGACTGAAGAAGAATTTAATATTATTGTAAAAGAAATGGCTATCCCACCTTATGAGCATGATTTCGCTAATAATAAGAAAGCGAAACCTGTTTGGGATACTATTAAGTGGTATAGAGAAGGTGAATGGACAAAATAATAGGTATTCTTGATTATGGTATGGGCAATATTAATTCGGTCCATAATGCATTAAGTTATCTCGGGTATGAGCCGTTGGTATTAAAAACAGCTCAGGAGATTGAACAATGCTCGCATCTTATTGTGCCCGGGGTTGGCTCTTATGCTAAAGCGATGGCCAATATAGTTGAACTTGGGATGGATCGTGAAATAGCCCGACATGTTCAGGATGGCAAGCCTCTATTAGGCATTTGTCTTGGCATGCAGATTCTTTCTGAATTGGGGGAAGAGGGTGGATCATTTTCCGGTTTGGGCTTTATACCCGGAAAAGTACAAATGCTCGATCTGCCCGATTTGCCGGTTCCTCACGTAGGGTGGAATTCTCTTGAATTCCACTTTGAACATCCTATAACAGAAAAACTAAAAAAACATGTTGATTTTTACTTTGTCCATTCCTATTTTTTTAACGTGACCCAGGTGCAAAATATTCTTGCTACAACGGAATATGGAACCAAATTTCCCGCTATAGTTGCAAAGCATAATATAGTAGGTATTCAATTTCATCCCGAAAAAAGTCAGGATAATGGGTTGCTATTAATTGAAAATTTTTGTGAGTGGGACGGACTATGTTAAAAAAACGAATTATTCCGACCTTATTATTAAGTAAAGGACGAATGGTTAAAGGAAAACAATTTGCCAATTTTAGGGATACTGGTGATCCTGTTTCTGCTGCACGAATTTACAATGCGCAAAATGCAGATGAGCTGTTTTTTTTGGATATTGATGCTAATCGCCATGGCAGTGCTTTTGAATTATTGGAAAATACAGTTAAAAATGTAGCGAAAGAATGTTTTATGCCTTTATCTGTAGGGGGCGGGATTGATTCCATTGATAAAATTCGCCGTCTGTTATTAGCGGGTGCTGATAAAGTTTCCATAACTACTGCTGCGCATACTGATCCTGATTTGATTAATACAGCTGCGAATCTTTATGGCAGACAATGCATTGTAGTGGGCTTAGACGTGCGCCTGGAAGACGGTAGCTATGTTCTATACAGCCATTGCGGTACTCAAAAAACAACTAAGAATCTTCGTGATTACGTACTGGAAATGACGGAGCGCGGTGTCGGCGAATTTGTTATCAATTCTATTGATAATGATGGGATGATGAAAGGGTACGATTTAGACTGTGCCGCATTAGTAAGAACTTATACCGATAGACCCATCATCATTTCAGGCGGTGCGGGTACTTTTATGCATCTCGTTGATGCGTTTAAAGAGGCAAACGTGGATGCTGTATCCTGTGCCAGTTTATTTCATTTTGGTGATAATAACCCAATTCGTGCCCGTTCCTATTTATTAAACCAGGGCATCCCCATGAAGCTTACAAAATGATTTTATCAATCGAATCTAAATTACTGAGTCAGTATTTACTGAAGCAACTGAACATGTTTTTTCCAGATGATATTGATATCAGTTACAATCTGGTGCAAATTATGCCCATAGTAATCGAACGGATGGATTATTGTTTCAGCCAAATTCACAAAAAATATTATTTTGATAAAGGTCATTCTGTATTTAATCATTTAAATTCAGATCATTATGCGATGTTTCTTTATTGGATTGCTAATGAAGCTTATAAAAATCAATTTATTAATCTTGCAGAGAAGGCATTTTTTTTAAATAAAGCATTGCATGGAGTTGATGCATTTTACTCAATTAAGTTACCTGATGTATTTTTGTTTGTTCATCCAATAGGAACTATTTTGGGCAATGCTAGCTATTCCAATTATTTGGTTGTTTATCAGAATGTTACTGTGGGAAGTGATATAAATGGGATTTATCCTCAATTTGGGCAAGCTAATGTGCTTTACTCGAAAAGTTCGGTTATTGGCTCCTGTGTTTTAGGCAACAATGTGGGTGTGGGGGCAAACTCATTCTTACGAAACTCCCAAATTCCAGATAATTCGATTGCTGTGGGTCTATATCCTGAGGTGAAGATTAAAAAAAATAATATTCATAATCAAAAAGAATTTTTTCATTAAGTGACACATCCCGCGACTTGTTCCTGAGTGATCCTTAACTAAATTTAAATTCATTACAAGATACTGATTTTTAGCCTCGTGATATAGGTACATTTAAATTATGAAAGAAAATTGACAATCATTCTTATTTTTATAATAATTTGCGGTTAATAAAATACAATACGCCTTAATGTTGTAGCATACATTGATTTTCTTAAGACCAATATGACGAAATGAGCGTGCTGTTTCACAAACAAATGAGGTAAAAAGGAGTGTCAATGCGCTTAATACCTACAATATTATGTGGAGGAGCGGGCTCCAGACTATGGCCTGTATCTCGGGAATTACATCCTAAACCATTTATTCGTCTGGCAGATGGTAAAAGTCTGCTACAAAAAACTTTTGAGCGGAGCGCATTATTACCTGGTGTGGAAGAAATTCTTACAATCACTAATCGTGATTTTTATTTCAAAACAGAAGAAGAATTTCGTGAAATAAATCACACGTCGCTAAAAATGTCCTACATTCTTGAGCCATTTGGACGAAATACAGCTGCAGCAATTGCCTCTGCGGCATTGTATGTCTCGCATGCTAATGAAGATGCTCTGATGCTTATTTTACCTGCGGATCATATTATTCTTGATCAAAATGCATTTGCTGATGCAGTACTTCAAGCAGTCAATCTAGCTCAGGATAATAAGCTAGTAGCATTCGGTATTCAGCCAGAACATCCAGAGACTGGCTATGGTTATATCGAAGCGGAAGGAAACCATGTTTTAAATTTTATAGAAAAACCTTCTTTGGAAAAAGCTACCGAATATTTTCAATCTGGAAACTTTTTGTGGAATTCTGGAATGTTTTGTGTTTCTGCTAAAACCATACTGGAGGAACTAGAGCTTTATTCTCCGGATATTCTAACAGCCACAAAAAATTGTATCGATCAATCCAGCCTGATTGTTAAAGAAGAACACACTCAATTAATTCTGGATGAAAAAACATTTCGCCTGGTTCATGAAAACTCAATCGATTACGCCGTAGTTGAGAAGTCTAAACGAGTAGCGGTGGTTCCTTGCACTATTGGCTGGAGTGATATTGGTTCATGGAATGCCCTGGGGGATCTTGCCGAATCGGATATAAAAGGCAATCGAATTGAGGGTGAGGCACTAATTCATGATGTAACCAATTGTTTCATACAAAGTAAAGAGCGTATGATTGGCGCTGTAGGGCTCGATAATCTGATTATTATCGATACTCCTGATGCTTTACTGGTTGCTGATAAATCACGAGTTCAAGATGTAAAACGAATTTATAGTGAACTCAAAGCCCAGGATCATGACACTTATAAGTTACATCGAACAGTTCATAGACCCTGGGGAACCTATACCGTTCTGGAAAAAGGCCCTCGTTTTAAAATTAAACGAATTGAGGTGAAACCCGGAGCGAGTTTAAGCTTGCAAATGCATCATCACCGGAGTGAACATTGGATAGTCGTAAGTGGTATGGCCAAAGTTATAAATGGTGATAAGGAACTGTATATCAATACCAATGAATCCACATATATCCCTGCAGGCCATAAGCATCGTTTAGAAAATCCAGGGGTTCTTGATCTGGTGATGATTGAAGTACAAAGTGGTGAATACATGGGTGAGGACGATATAGTGCGATTCGAAGATATCTATGGGCGTGTATAATTTTTTTTAGAATTGTTCTATGAATTCCGGCTCAATTGTAAGATCCATGATGAACACGCCAGTAATTTAGTGAACTATTTATTATTTTATTTATTGAATTTATTAATTAAGATCATGTTTAGAATTTCTAATTAGTGTTCTTATCAGACAAAGAGTATATAAGGGGTATTGGGTGAAAACTGCATTAATTACGGGTGTTACAGGTCAAGATGGGGCGTATTTGGCTGAGTTTTTGATCAATAAGGGATACGTAGTGCATGGGATTAAAAGACGATCCTCACTAATCAATACCGCCCGCATAGACCATCTTTACCAAGATCCTCATGAAAAAAATCTGCAACTTATTCTGCATTATGGGGATATGACTGACAGTAGTAGTCTCATTCATATTATACAAAAGACTAAACCTGATGAAATATACAATCTTGCCGCTCAAAGTCACGTGGCAGTTTCTTTTGAAGAACCAGAATATACCGCCAATTCCGACGCGCTTGGTGCCTTAAGAATATTGGAAGCAATTCGAATTCTGGGGTTTGAAAAAAAAACCAAATTTTATCAAGCGTCCACTTCTGAGCTATATGGTTTAGTTCAGGAAACACCGCAGAAAGAAACAACCCCATTTTATCCCAGATCACCTTATGCTGTATCAAAGCTATATGCATATTGGATAACGGTTAATTACCGGGAAGCATACAACATGTATGCGTGTAACGGTATTTTATTTAATCATGAATCTCCCATCCGTGGTGAAACATTTGTAACCCGAAAAATCACTCGAGGTCTTGCTCGAATTAAATGCGGTCTCGAAGAATGTTTGTATTTAGGTAATATCAATGCCAAGCGAGACTGGGGTCATGCAAAGGATTATGTAGAAATGCAATGGCTGATGTTACAACAGGAAAAACCTGAAGATTTTGTTATTGCAACGGGCGAGCAACACAGCGTACGTGAATTTATCAATATTTGTGCTAAAGAAATAAACCTCGATTTAAACTGGGAAGGTGAAGGGGTAGATGAAAAGGCTTATTCGAGCGATGGAGTGTGTCGCATCGCGATTGATCCACGTTATTTCAGACCCACAGAAGTAGAAACTTTATTAGGTGATGCCAGTAAAGCCCGCAACCAATTGGGTTGGAAGCCCAAAATCAGTTTTCAGGAGCTGGTGAAGGAAATGATACATTCTGATTATCAGATAGCCTGTAAAGATAAATTTATTAAAGATAATGGTTACCACGATTAAACGGAGTCTGTTTAGTCAATAACATTAACTATTTTTAATAGTTAATATAATAAATTTCGTAAGAGTAAGGATTATTAATGAGTAACACCATGCATACTAATTCCCGAATTTTTGTTGCTGGACATGCAGGTCTGGTTGGCTCTGCAATTGTCAGATCCTTAAAAAAACAAGGATACACTAATTTAATTCTAAGAAGTAAAGCGGACCTTGATTTGAGGCAGCAAAGTGCAGTCAATGATTTTTTTGCTCAGGAAAAGCCAGAGTTTGTTTTTATGGCTGCCGCAAAAGTTGGAGGAATTGTTGCAAACAATACGTATCCTGCTGATTTTGGGTATCAGAACCAGATGATTCAAAATAATATAATTTATGCATCCTGGGAACATAAAGTGAAACGATTGTTGTTTTTAGGATCTTCCTGTCTCTATCCAAGAGATTGTCCTCAGCCCATGCATGAAGAACATCTACTAACCGGTCTTCTTGAGCCTACCAATAAAGCCTATGCGTTAGCCAAAATTTCGGGTATTTCCTTGTGTGAATCTTTTAATAAACAATATGGAACGCAATATATTGTTGGAATGCCCACAAACTTGTATGGTCCAAATGATAATTATGATCTTCAGGCATCACATGTTATTCCCGCATTAATGCGAAAAATTCATGAAGCAAAAATGAATAATTCACCGTCTGTTGAAGTTTGGGGTTCAGGCATAGCAAAGCGAGAGTTTTTGCATAGTAATGATATGGGTGACGCTGCTGTTTTCCTTTTAAATTTACCTGATGAGCAATTTAACGAGTTAATAAATTGTCCTGTCACCGGAGTATTGGTTAACATTGGCTATGGCAAGGACATATCAATCAAACAATTGGTCGAACTCTTGTGCACAATTGTAGATTATAAGGGCGAGATTAGTTGGGACAAAACAAAACCCGATGGTACACCGCAAAAATTATTAAATACCGATAAAATTAATAAAGCAGGGTGGTATCCGAAACTGTCGTTCGCTGAAGAGTTAAGTAAAATTTACCTGGATAAATTCGCTATGGCTTTAAACTAGACAGGGCAAATTACATGACAGAAGTTATTTTTTTCTCTCACCACAATACTACTCCGTGGTGGCAGTTTTTAGCAGAAAATTTAAATTGTACCAGCTCATCAGCTGTAATGTCTGACCTTAGGGAGCCAGTTGATTTTTGCATTGTTAATGATTTTTATCATCATTTAAAAAACCAAAATTGCGAACAGATTGCGATTGATCATTTTTCTGAAGAAGAGTGTGCGAGTATCATCAAGCGTTGCCGCGTGTTACGAAACTTAAAAAAATCATTGGCCTTATCCATGATAGGATCGATGTGGTTGACATTGGATGCACTTATTAAAAAGGAAAAACCGAAACTAATCGTAAGTTTTATAATGGATCGCTATTTATTTGATGTACTTGGCAGAATTACTCAAGAATATAATATTAAATTTGTCGAAATGACCGCGTCAATTATTCCTGATCACGTCATGTTAATGGAAAGAGGAAAACTAATTAAATTTCGAGATCCGGAACCAGCAGAAATTGATAAATCAAGAACGCTTCTAATCAATGAATCGTTCACACCTTCCTATGTAAGTAAAAGTAAGAAATATAACAATCTATTATTTTGGCGCACGTTTTTATACTTTAAACTTCGCGGCTTAGCTTTTGATCTTATTCGGTACCTGAAACGAGATAAACTAAATATTCATTATCTGGATGCTAAAAACTCACTAAATCATAAGCCGCGATTGCTTGATTACAAAGTAAAAAGCTACATGGATGATACATGGGAGCATAAATTAAGCCTCACTCCCAAAGATAAGCGTGTGTTTATTGGGTTACAACTGTTACCCGAAGCATCTCTAGATTATTGGCTGGAAGATTTAAGTTTATTAAATAACGAAGAGCTAATTCTTAAGGTATGCCATGTATTGGGCAAAGAAGGTTATGTAATTTTTGTTAAAGATCATCCATTACAGTTTGGTTTTAGAAAAAGAGAGGTTATTCAAAAACTGGCAGCCTTATCCTATGTGGTGCTTGTTCCTTATGAAGTTCCAGCAACCCTTCTGATTAAAGAATGTCCGGTAACGGTGACATGTACGGGAACAATTGGATTTCAAAGTGCGCTGGCAGGTTCTTGTTCTGTGGTGAGTAATGCTTATTATTCTGATCAGGAACATTTTGTTCATTTTAATAATTTAATGGATATTGAGGGTTTACCAGAGAAAATTAAATTATTTCAAATGAATAATTCTAGAAGTATATCTGAAAAAGGAATTGATAAATTATTAAATAATGTTTTGTCAGCCAGTATGCCCGGAGATTTATTTAGTTTCAGAAAGTTTGATAAAAACAATCAAGAGCATATAAATAGAGTACTCCCTTTATTAGATTCAATGAATAAATATTTTCCTGAAATAATGAGAGAGAAAGATAAAGTCACATCAGAAATCAAGAGAAAAAAGGCGCATCAACCCGAGGTTAGTGTTTCTGATTCGTATTGAGATGTTTGCAATCAATATTAAGCATAAAGCGTGGGTTCAGTTTTCTGTGCATTTAATTTCCTGTTCCTGATTTACATAAATGTTGGGTATTAATAAATGATTTTATTCCTAAGTATTTTTTTTGTAACATCGGTATTAATGACTCATCTGTTCTGTAAGTTTGCCAAAAATACTCGGCTCATGGATAAGCCTAATGAGCGCTCCATGCATTCCATACCCACTATTCGGGGTGGTGGAGCCATTTTTATTGGTTTATCTGTTTTAAGTCTCCCATTTATCAGTTATTTCTCAAAGGTCCCGTTAAATGAATTAACTTTCTTTATACTGAGCATTTGTTTACTTGCTGGTGTTAGTTTTATAGATGATTTATTCCAGCTATCAGCGAAAAGCAGATTAGCCATTCAATGTTTAGTAGGTCTTATTGTAGCTTTATTTTTAAGACCTGAAATTTTGGATTTAATGCTATTTCCAATAACCAACTCCTTTTTAATTTTTTTATTTCTACTGGTAGCGGTGATATGGTCAATTAACCATTTTAACTTTATGGATGGGATGGATGGCTTTTGCGCCTTACAAGCATTGTTTATTCTCGTATCTTATGCTTTATTTTTAAACCAGAATCCTGATGCCATTGCATATCAGCAATATTGTATGGTTTTGGGCGTAGGACTGCTGGGATTTTTGATATTTAATTTTCCTCCTGCTCGTTTATTCATGGGGGACGTGGGCAGTGCTTCGTTGGGCTTAATTAGCTTCATGATTGCAGTTACTGCTCAAAAACAATTCAATATTCCTCTGGGATATTGGTTTGTATTAAATGGTCTTTTTCTTTTTGATGCAACAATTACTTTAATTCGACGTGCTCTAAATAAAGAAAAATGTTTTTCCGCTCACAAAAAACATGCCTATCAACGTTTAAAGCAACAGGGAGTTTCGACTCGTGTAATCCTGTTGGGACAAGCGATTGTCAATTTGCTCTTCCTTTCATTAATTTTCTTAGTGGTAAAAAATGAGATTGGTTTCCTGGCTTTGTTTGGCCTTCAATTTTTAATTTTAATATCAATTTATACATTAATCGAAATCAAACATCCTATGTTTGCTATTAATGTGTCACGGTAAAGTAGCAAAGAACTCCTGAGATGCGCAGGAGATCTCGGTTATGTCGTTATAAAACAAGCAGATACTCCTTAATTTGATCATACAGATTAAATAAAATCATCTATTTCACACGATACAAAATCAATTTAATCCGAAATTGGAATTCTTATATTTCTTACCTATATTTTATATAGAGTTTTACGAAATCTTTTAAGATGAATTAATTATTTTATTAGGAACGTAGGGCGTCACCCACTAATTGTATGGACAGGGATGAATTAGATGGATCACTTGCAAACGTTGCATCATTTTTTTGAATACCAGGCTGAAAACTATCCGCAACGTACTGCGGTGATCTTTAATCATCAGTCTATGAATTACGAGCAACTCAATCAAAAAGCAAATCAATTCGCTCACTATTTAATAAAGAAAGGGATACAAAAAGAGACGCCACTGGCGGTATTTTTTGAACGTTCTTTTGATTTTCTAATTACAATAATGGGTATTCTAAAAGCCGGCTGCGCTTATATTCCATTGGATATAAGTTATCCCCGAGAAAGAATATTATTAATTTTAAAAGAAGCAGGCAATCCCTTATTAATTACTACTGAGTATCATAAGAAAAAATTGAGTTTGAACGACAATATTTTAATCATTACAGATAATAAGGATATAGAAAAACAGTCTGTATTAAATCCATCCATAGAAATATCCGAAAAAAATCTGGCCTATGTAATCTATACCTCAGGCTCTACAGGTGTGCCAAAAGGTGTTTTAATTGAACATCAGGCGATTATGAATTATTGCTTATGGTTTTCTCAAGAGCACAAAGATATTTCCAGGATAGATTTCTCATCTAATCATGCCTTTGATATGTCCATTACTTTGTATTTGGTTCCTTTGATTCTTGGATTAACGGTGATCATGTGTGAGGATCCTATTAAAAAGGACCCTAAAAAATACATTAATTATTTAAATGCGTTTGCGATAGATTTTATAAAATTAACTCCGAGTTATTTTAAAATTTTAGTCCATGAAATGGAAAACCAATTTGTCCAATTACCTTTTTTAAAAGAACTTATGTTGGGCGGAGAAAATTTAACCAAACAAGAATGCGCCTCATGGCTTAAGCTCTATCCGCACCATGTTTTATACAACGAATATGGACCCACAGAAACTACAGTTGCAGTCACTGCTTTTTCTATTGATAAAAACAATATTAATGATTTAGAAAAAATTATCCCTATTGGTCGCTTAGCCCTCAATACTGATGCGTTTATTCTAAACGACCAATTGCAACCTGTATTGAAAGATGAAATAGGGGAGTTATATATCGGGGGACGAGCTTTAGCCAGAGGTTATTTGAATAGTCCAGAATTAACAGAAAAATATTTTATTAAAAATCCCTTTACCCAAGAGCCAGACGATAGATTATATAAGACTGGCGATTTATGTCGTCTGAATACTACAGGAAATTTTGAATGCAGGGGCAGAATTGACCATCAAATCAAAATTCGTGGGTTTAGGGTGGAGCCCAGCGAAATAGAAAGCTATCTGATGACCTATCCGGATATTAAAGCGGCAATAGTAAATGTGTATCCGTTAAACAAGAAAGAAAACAGTTTAATCGCTTATTACATTCCAAAAAATTCCACCATGGAGTTACAATCAAAAAAATTACGCCAGTATTTAAAAAATTATTTGCCTGACTACATGATTCCAACCGTATTTATTGAAATGGAACTATTTCCCTTAAATGCAAATGATAAATTAGATCGCTCTGCTCTTCCCCTACCTCAATTTAAAGAGAATAAAAATTATAAAAAGGTACGAAACTCCCTGAAGGGAAAGTTAATGGATATCTGGTCAGAGGAGTTGGGCATAAATACAATTGGAATCGAAGATGATTTTTTTGAATTAGGGGGGCATTCATTATCTGCAGCACGAATTATTTCAAAAATAAATAAAGAGTTTTATGTAGAACTGTCTTTGCAGGATATATATACACACACCACTATTAGTAGTCTCATTCCAATTATAAAAAATGCGAAAAAAATAATTAAGGCAGAGAATCGGGTCGCTAATAACTTAAATGCGGATACAGGTCTTCTTCCTCTAAGCGATTTCCAATTTATGTTATGGATAGCCAATACTTTTGAACCTAAAGCAAAGAAACTTAATATTATTTCACGTAAACGCTTTGAGGGCCGGTTTGATGTTAAAAAACTTAATAAAGCCTATGTCGCCTTATTAAATAAACACGAAGCTTTGTCATATCGAACGGCGCGATTTCGTCCAGGGCAGTATTTTCTAAAAAATGACTCTTCAGTTATCGTTGAAAGGTCACTTGAATTATTGTCAGATAGTCAAAAAGAGCAGCTTTTGAATGAATCCATTCAGGAGTTAATGAATTATTCCATTTGGCCAAAAAATGCGCCACAAATTATAATTCGCTTGTATTATTTAAATGAAAACTGCAGCGAATTACAACTTTGTGTCCCTCATATCATATCCGATGATCTTGTTCCTGATATTTTATTATATGATTTATCTCAGTTTTATTCTGCGAAAAAAATTAGCAATAAAATTCAGGATCATTCTTATCGAGACTATATTTTAGACGAACAGACTCATTTGAAAAAACACCTCAATCGCGATATTACTTTTTGGGACAATTATCTAAAAGATGCGAATTTATATGCCTTTCCTGAGGAATATATTGTAAAAGACATGCACGCTAAAAATTACTCTTATTCAACGTATATTGATATTTCACAAGAAAATCTGAATGATTTAAATGTTTTTTGCGCTAGAAAACACGTCAGTATACTGGATGGTCTTTGTGCCATCGTAGCATTGGCATTAAAAAAATTTAGTTCTGACAAGAGTACTTCTGTATGTATTAACCGAGTCAAATCTACTCGAGAAAGCCAGGATTATGATAAAACAATCGGTTGCTTTTTAAGAATTGAACCAGTAAAACTGGCACTTCATGAGCAATCAAATGTAATAGAGCTGTCGCAAGCTATTCATCAAGCGGCAATTAATACTCATCCATACCAGGGATGTCCTAATTTAATAAAGCTTGCCAGCATCAGCAGTTTTAGGAATGAAACCAATTTTTTTAAAAAAACCCTCATTAAAAGTTTTTTTTGGTTATACAGTCTGTTATCCCAGGTAAAACTTTATTCGGAAACGCTTAAATTCATCGATCGGTTAAATTCAATCAGAGGCAATAATTATTTAATTAATATCAATGTACAAGGTAATTTTGTAAAAGATTTAAATAAAGAGCCTGTCGAGTTATTTGGTTTTAAAATCCGAACTCATCCTGAATATCAATATGATTTATTAAACATAAATAATGTGTTTGATGTGAACTTTTTACATGCGAGCCATTCAAAAAACTCATTTATAGTGATTTCTGCCAATTTAGAACCTGCTTTTAGAAAAAAAGTAGGGGAGGAGATGATTCGAATAATCGAAGAAGATTTAGTCACAATAGAGTAAAAAAGGACTATCTATGTTGCATAAATACAAGGAAGTAACTACTCGTTTTTTGAGGGATGAAGAGCGATTGATATTATCGCAGGAAAAAGAAATGCCCCTTGTTCTTGAAGCAAAAACGCATCATGATGTGGGCTTTTTGCAGACCTTTCTCGCCAATCATTCCAAATACATCATTCAAGATATTGCTGAATATGGAGCCGTATTATTTAGAGGTTTTACAATTACAACGGATAAGCAGTTCGAATCGATTATTTTAAGTATTCCCGAATTTCGTGGGATTAAAGAAGCTTTTATGGCAGAAAATGGTCGGATTCATGTTGATGATCTGGAATATGTGCTTCATACCAATAGCGTTTATAAAACGGGTGGAACTCTATATCTCGGTGGATTTCATACTGAAAATTATTATTCCACTGATGTTCCCGGATATATCTTTTTTTATTGTGCCAAGCCACCCGTTTTAGGTGGTGAAACAGGTCTTATTAATACCCAAAAAATTTATGACCATCTTGATCCTTTATTACAGCAGAAAATTGAAAAAAATAGTTTTTATGTCGCTAAATGGCTGGTTTCTGAAATCGCAGAACGCTATGGAATTAGTCAGGAGCGTGTTGAAGAGATTGCTACAGAGTTCAATTTGCCCATTATGGGTACTGGTCATCAACGCGTTGTTGCAATGTACAAACCCTGTGTTTTTATTCATCCTCATACCCAAAAAAAATCGTTACAGGTTAATTTATTTGAGTTACCTGCACTTAACCATTATTTAAGAAAATGCTTTAAATCAGACTATAAGGGCAAAGAATGGTTTTGGCATCGATTTTTGTGGAGTTTACCTTCCCCTGTTTTTAATGCTCTTGAATATTTGGCTATCGCAACAATTGCATTTAGTCATTCACCTAAAAAGTCGTATAAAATCTTACAAACCAAACTAGCTCATTATTTGGCTGATAAAAGAACAAAATTGATGACAGATAAGGTAGGAACTTGTTTTAACTCAGAAGATATTGAAAAATTAGCTCAGAGCATGCGCGATAATTATTGTTCTTGTCTATGGCAAAAGGGAGATATATTACTTGTTGATAACCGTAAGGTGATGCATGCAGGCATGCCAGGTAAGGGAGAACGTACAATACGAGCGATGATTTCTAATCCTATTGCAATGGATTACTCATTTCAACAATCAGGATTATTATATGCAAATGAACGCAAAACTTCTGGTGTGGGCGAGCAGATAATAGTGCAGAGTTGATACTTTCGATTAAGACCATTCGAAAGGGTTTTGCCCATGCCAATGGGAAAATAAAAAAGAATAATATTAAATCTATTACTCAAAAAGCTGAAATCCGCAATTTTTTTGCCATTAATGAAGAGCATATCAATGGCTCCTGCCAAGTATAAATTGAAAAAGGCGCCCAATTTTTGTGTTTAACTTGGAAGGACGGGTGATTACTTCACATGCTGAATATATCAACTATATATTTTGTTGGTATTTAACCTAGTTGAATAGACCTGCCACTAATTAGAAAAGTTAGACAAACTAATTTTAAGCTTTTGGGATTAAAATCTCCAAAACGATAAAAAATTACCTTCTCATCTATCAAATTAAACGATTTTCAGCAGGGCTTTTTCTGCTTATATAAGTTGTATCATCTTGTTGGAAATGGGCTTTCTCTCTCGTCAAGAAAAAGCCATAAATTATTTTTAAAAAGGATTATCAAAAATTTAAATCATTACATTATTGAGCAATTATTAGTTGGATCGTAAGGAAGTTTTATAGTTGACTTACCGTTATCCATTCTACTTCCAACTTGAGAAACCAAAAAATGTGGCTCAGTTTGTTGGTCCAGTTGCATGCGTAAAGTAGTTATGAACTCATCTAGTATAATTTTCTGTTGATTTGCATTAATTGAGAACTCTTCTTCAAACTGTGTGGTCACACGTTCACTAGATAAGCTTTCTTTTAAATCATTTTCCATCAGCTCAATAGAAAAATTATATCGATTTAATAAATAAATTAAATTAATCATGTTCTCGGGAGATTGATAATTTTCTATAGAGCAAATGGCTGGAAAAAAATTATATACAAGTTCACTGGATATAAATTTTTCGCCTGGAGTAGGTGGCTTGGCTCCATATTGTAATAGTAATTCAATAAACTTTAGATCTACCTTGTCATTTTTACCTATCCATAATGTCAATGACCAATCTAATGCGCTGGCATAAATATTACCTCCATGAGGCAAATGAAATTTATAATTTATTTTTGTGAAGTCTGGATTTTTAATAACCATTTCCGCCAGATCGAAACGTTCATAAAGAACAAGGTAATGAAGTAAGGTCATCCCATAATTATTAGAAACGTTAACATTATACTTACTTAAAAACAGCTCTACAATTTTCTTGGTAAAGAAGCATTCAGACCCAAGAATAGAATTTAAACCTGTTTGATCCAGGAAAGGCTCATAAGCAACATAAAGTCTTGAATCATCCGAAATTATCTCCAATAATTTTGCAGCTTTTTCATCAATTTCTTTCGTCGCATTAAAAAAAGTCATTTTTTGGGAGTCTAATTTTACAATGCTTTCAAAATTGACTGCCTCATCTACAAGAGGTTTTGTCTTATCTGAAAAAATACTATTACTGATAGAATTAAATTCGTTACAGACTAAGGAGATGGGAAGTAGCTCTTTTGGTTCTAAATATTTGAAAATGGTAAATAATAACTCAGGTATTAGCATTTGGCACATCCATTATAATAAAAGAGTAAGATTTTACAACAAAGAAAGTGGTTTGTAAATAAACATGATGTAATTTTTTAAATCAAGCAGTGTTTTATTAGGGCCCTTATCTTTTTATATTAAACTTAAAGTTCTTTAATTATATGATTTAAGTTGGGTTGTAATACTTATCCTATTTAAGCCTTGGCGAAGGTGCATTTCGGTACTTTATTGGAATTTTTTACCCACTGTATGGGAATCCTGACTACCGATTGGGTTTCGCCTTTGCTGCGAAATTAATGCGCGGCTTTGATTTAAATCAATCGCATCTCCCATTCGCCTGTTTCTCAAATATGGTTGCTCAAAAAGAGTTTGTAATTAGGGAATTGTTGGAGCCGGTTCCTTCTGAACGACAAAGCTGTGTCATCATTTAATCGCCATAGGTATCTAATCTTTGATACGAAAAATTGCTGAGAGTGATTGGATTATCTGAGGTGAGCTCAGATTTAATTTGCCAAGCTCTTCTAGTGTGTCGATGAGATACGGCACCTCCAATGTCAGATGAATAGATTGGTTCATTCGAGGCACAAGGTGCATAAAGCAAAATGTAAGTACTTCTTTATCAACTTCCAGCGCATGACCTTCAGGAGCAGGGGTGCCAAACAGAAGCCAGGATGGGGTGGTGTTTCATGTTTTTGCTACAAGCATTATGGTTGCATAATCGGGTAGGGCGGTTCCTGCCTAATAACGACGCGCCATTTGTAAGGAACAAGAACAAGTGCTAGCTAGCCATTTAACGGCTTCGGAATTTTTTACAAAAGAATTTTCGGTTTTAATATGCTGGGTGACTGCGCAATGCAGTCTTTTCGCAAATTCTTGGCAAAAGGTTTGCGCTTCCATTAAAAGCCTCGATGATTAAACAAATAGGTGTATATTGGGCAATTCCTTGCCAATACTTATATATTGTTTTAATATGTCTTAGGCAATAAATTTTAACACATTCTAATGTCGAGTGCTTTTGTTGTCAACATAAATTTTTATGATTAGATCAAGCCTAGTGGATTAGAGATAAATTTATTTCTTTATATAAATCCTAATGGCTTAAAGCAGGTGTAAATGAACATAAGTAGCGATAATAAAAAATTTCTTAAATTTAACCAGGAAGATGCGTCTGGTTTCTTATCGTTTTATGTGCTTCAAATGTACATAAATCATCATGGCTTTAGTGTGCGGGGGATTATATGATACATAATATTATTAGGGCTTTAATGTGTGAGAAAGTAGATTCAAAGACTTTAGCTGTTGCTCTTTTTGAACGTTATCCTATTGAGTCACTGGATGAAGGAGTTAAGCATTTTTATAAGCGATTATCACTCTATATGGAGGGGCAATCATTAAACCGAGCGAATATTGAAAGGGCAATACTGAAAATTCAGTCACGTGATTATTTGTATCGTCACCCCGCTTTTCCAACCTCAAATTTCATGGGTAATCAAAGCATTCTTGCTTACATGTTCTTTATTAATAAGGACGCTGATACTTTGGAGTGTCTCTTCACAGTATGTGAACTTATTTTAGGGGTATTTAGAGCGTGGACAGGGATTCAGGCGAAAATGAGCATTTAGTAGTGAGGTATTCACAATCTTATGTTTCTGTTTCATGCGTTAATTTAAATTGGTAAAAAGTGTAATAAAAACCAGTTCATTATCTAAGCTGTACTAATCACAATCCGGGATAATGTTAATTAATGATATTGTTTCTATCCCTTAATATCGGTTATGTAACGTGGTGTTCTTTATGTTAATAGCGTGAGTATACCGTAGTAGTCTGTTATTTAAATTAATATAGGTTCCACATGCTCCTTGAATATTTACTTTACTTCTGCGGGTATTTAATGAATAGGAATTTTCCTTAAAAACTAAAAATACAATTAAGCAATTGATATACATAAATATAAAAGTAATAACTAAATACAATATATGGTGAAATATATTGTTTTTAAATCAATATGTGGTAAACAAAACATATTCCAACCTATACTAAAAGATATAACAGGAAAGAAATTATCTATTTAAATTGGGGAGGATTAATGAAATTAAAACAAATTTATCCAACTAAGAACAACCCTCAGGGCTATAAAGGATTACCCTTTTACGAGATTAGAGGAAATCTTGTATATTCTACAAATACTCATCCATCGGGATGTGGTGGTTTATCTTTTTATTTGATTCGGGGAAATAAGATATATCCTACAGGAGCCCACTCTTATGCGTGGCTTACATCGCCCCTTTATTTAATCCGAGGAAACCAGATTTACCCCACATTCTATAATCCAGAAGGATGGTCTCCTTTTGCTTATTTTGAAATAAGATAAATCCCCTTTACTCAAATGTTTGTGATAGATAACGTACCTTATCCTTCACAAACAGGGTATAAGGGGGAAAAACACAAAAGTAAAAACTTGAAATCAGTGCATCATCATAAATTCAAAATATCAAAATTTTGTGATAGATAAGCTTATTCATTCCAAGGATGCACATTTTACTTTTAGCATTGCCACCTATTATGACTTATTGAAATGAAAGATTTGTTTATAATAAGAGCAAGTTTAAATGAATATTTAGTAAATTTATATTTTATATTTTTTCCATAATGATGCGGTAACCTTATTGCAAATTAATACACTTAGAATAGATCATTGCTATGACAAACATTTTGAGTTTCTTTTATTTCGTTTACCTCATGCTGAATTACCCTTGTTTTCCTTTGCAGACTACAAAATAAGGTGAGGGATTTTGCGCCTAAAAAAGTCGCTATGTGAAAGGCGCAATCCATGTTGGGTACTATATTTTGTTCTACCCCATTAATTAAGGGCAGGGCTGCGCGCGCCCAATCGTCATCACAGTTGTCAAGAAGGTTTAAACGTCCATTTTGATTATAGGGTTGCAATGCTCTGAGCATTTCGTCACGCTGTTGCGGCTTTCTGTTGCGAAATATATTATTTCCTTTTAAGCTCACATGGGTCACCGTCAAAGGAATACTCTGAATCATAGTAAGCCATTGTTTGGCGGTTTTTAATGAGTTTGACAGATTATCTAAAATCAGTGTGGTCACATACGGTGGGATATTTGCCAACGAGAAAGTTTCATTCAGGCCGCACCCAGTTAAATCTAAAGTAGAAAAAGTTCTGGGTATGATATATAGAGTGTTTGGCAGCGATAACAGCCTTAGAGTAGTTAATGTAGGCGGAATATGCTTTTCAAAAGAATGCAGAATTGTTAATTGGTATCCCTCAATCCCTAGAATATTAACCTGTGGGGGAAGGGTTTTTAATAAATTTTTGGTTAACTTTGAACTTTCCTTTAATTCGGTATATAAAGTAGTGCAAGAGGAAGGTATATAGGAAATCGGTTTATAATTTTCACCACTCCCCGGTTCAGGAACATTATTCTCTCTCAAGTCTAGTCCACGAGCCCCCTGCAAGTTTGCCAGTAATGCGCACAATTGACTCTGATTGAGTCCATAACTCAAATGATTATTATATAAGTTAAGAAGGTCTAGTGTTTTGGGTAGTGCTTTCATAAAGCGAATTTTTAATTCATAGGATACCGAATAATGAATCATGCAACTGGCATCCAGGATGCGTAAATGAGGTGGTAATAAAGCGCACAGGGCTTCTAACCATTCAATGGATTCTTCAGTGTTTTCTAACGAGGCGACCATACGTAATTGCAGACCTATACAGGTTTTGGGGAATCGAGGTAGTACATCGCCAAGCGTTTTTTTGTCCATGGTGTCGTCTGGGCTAAAGACAACTATGGCTGGTTTGTTTTTAGACCCTATAATTAATTTTTGAATAATTTCATCTGCCGATAAGCGTTGATTTGAATCATTAAAAACATTAATAACCAGGTAAAACATCCGCATCTCCCAATCCAAAAAATTAATATTTTATCATATCGATCATAAATTTTACATAAATAAAGCTAGTGTTAAGAAAGTATCGTCAATGGTAGGCAATGATTATAAAGACTAACTGTACAGAGTAGTTCTTAAATAGAGGTATTCATTTGATTAATCGTCTAGAGATAAAAAATAAGCTAGAGTAATTTAATTAAGGCTACTGATTTATATTGCCCTTGTTTTTTGAGCTTAAAAAAAATGGAAACCATTGAATTACAAGGTCATAGTTATCAAAATATTTTCAAGTCTCCTATCTCTTTAGCCCAACAACTCAATTAGTATAAATATTATATAGGTTGAGAGTGGTTATTAAATTTTTGGTGTTCAAATAAATCACCGGTTTAGTAAACTCATGATTTTTTTATTTCATACATGATTATTTCTGCTGGAGATAGTTCAAAAAACCGTTTCAATTATTTATTGTTCAATTTATAAATTTTTTACGTTTTATTATATTTATTTTCTATTTTATTAACACATCATCTTAAGTTACTCAAAAAAAGGTGCTCCGAACGATGCTTACATTAATACTCTCCGTCGCAACTCATTCTCCGCAATGCGATGCTATTTAATGTATAACTTTTATTCTAAGAGGCGGGTGGGTTCTGGTTGCTTGTTTAGTCCTAATTTACACCACTTTTTTTTGCAATTGCCTCAGTCGTCTGGTGGCTGATTTCTTGGCGTCGCCCTTTAAAAAAGGTTGCTGTTTTAGACCCTAAAAAAGTTGCTATCACATTGGCAATGTCTTCCTTAAAAAATTCTTGCTTTACAGCGCTCATAATCGGCAAGGCAGCCATCTGCAAGGATTTAAACCTGGTATAATCCAAATCAATGGTACGCTGTTGCTCAGGCGATTTAGCCGCATTAAAAGATGCGAGCTGTTCCAAAAAATATTCTTGTTGGGCGCACGTTTTTATTTTATCAGAAGCAAAAATGGGATTTTGAAGCAAACTGATGTGTGTGACAGTATCTGGAATATTATTTAGAAATACAATGAGTTCTTCGATAGACCATCGCTCGAAACTATTATTATCCAATATGAGGGTTTTTACTGTATCAGGTAGCTCTAAAAATACGGAAAAAACTTGAGCAAATTTCATATCCCCGAAGTGCCACCGGGTCAACTCCAAAGTGTGAACAGAGGGTGGCGTATTCTTTACCACCGATTTTAAATCAACGACTTTATTATTATTCCCAATACAATGCCATTTTAGAGTCGTGATGTTCTTAGAGCATAATTTTAACTCCTCTGCAGCAACTCCTTTGAAATTTCTAGTTTCGAGTCCAAGTTTATGGATTGAAGGCGGAAGTTGGCTCCAAATAGATAACATACTTTGTTCGCCCATATTTGTTGCACAAAGGCTAAAATGTAATGAATGGAGTGTAGAGGGTAATTTTACTAAGCCTGTGAGGGTGTTAGTGGACTTAAACCACCATGGTTGAGCCATCAAGCTCAGAATTTGAGGCTGCTGATAATCGGCTAAAACCGAAAGTACTTTCAGGGACCACTTGTTAGTGTCGAGATTTAACGAATCTGCTTGAGGCAAGGCTTTCAAAAAACGTATTTCTGCCTCTGGAGATAATTGAACCATATTATAAAGCGCATAAGCAAAAATATGCCTGACGTGTGGAGGAATTAAGGCGCAGTGCTCTTCAAAAAGCGCCAGATCCTCCATTGATGTGATTTTCATCATGGAGCTTAAATCAAAGCCTATGCAATTTTTAGGAAGTTGAGGCAAAAGAGTTTTCATTGAGGGATGAGGCAAGACATGCTCAGGTGAAAAGATAAGCCGGAAATGGCGCCCCTGAGATTCTTGTTCTAATTGATTTAGCAGCTGGCCAACCGGGACGATAACATTATTTTCTTCTAGTGCTAAGTGAATTGTTAGCATGCATTTTACTCAAAAAAAACAAAATGTATCATTAATCACGTTTTCTGTAAATTTTATGATCTATATATTTTGTTCTTATCTGTATGTATATCTGAATAATTAGGATTTACTTAAATGGTTTCCATTGTGTCTAAATTTAGGCTCTCAATTCCAAATCTAAGATTGGGTACGGCTTGCCCTGTTTATCAAGTTCGGAGCGATAAAAAAGAGCAACCCCATTTCTGGTAAAATTCCTAGCTTGAGGGTTTTGTTCATTGACGTCCACTTTGGCTGCCCCCAGATGTTCAATGGCATGTTGGCAAAGCGCCGACCCTAAATCAAGGCCTTGCGCATAGGGCGCTATAAAAAGCATTCTATTATCTTTCTGACACCCCAATAAATCCGATAAATTTTCCTTCTCTATTTTTGCAGCAACTAAGAACAACTGCATCAAAATAAGTGGCTTCAGTTTACCAATTTCCTTATCGGGCAAAAAAATCATGCGTCGCTCGGACCGATTCTTCCCAAATTTTGATTAATTACTAGTAGTCTTTTTTCAAGATTTATAAATCGGGTGTTCCATATTCTTTACCATTCTTCTTTGTCAGTTTGAAGTATAAATTAATGGGACATCAATATATTCATAATAAGAAAATCTTCATACTTTGCTTGCTCTCTGCAACCCTGTTGAAGTAGATAACCCTGGTTATGGTAACAATGGATGTAAAGAAGGAATTTAAAGAATGAAAAATAAAAGCCTAGCCTTATTGGGTTTCACGTTAACTGCCGCAACTCTTGGTTGTTCTTCTGTATATGCAAAGAAAATTTATCCTGCCGAAATTATGGGAAGAGATTTACTTATTCCTGGACTTGGTTGGGCCGGACACGTTGGAATTGCTACTACTTACATGATGTCTCCTGCAGGGATGGGAAATAACGCGGATCAAGTAATCGAGGTCCTTAATGAAAATCCAGTGGGGCAAGTTAACTCTATTTCTAATTTTAAATCCCGTTCAAAATATTGGGGAAGTAAATACGGTGTCGCCGATAGAGGAGTAACAGGATATAATGTACTTGTCGAGGCAAATCACCAGCGTTGGTGGTGTCCTAAGTACACTAACGATACTAAATATCATATTGGATCGGGAATTCCTACCACAGGTCAGGTAATTGAATGTGGAACCTGGAGATGTGATACCTACTCATGGTGGGCTTTTTATAGCCAAGGATTAGATACAATGCCTGGGAGAGTATGGTTACCAGTAAACTTATTTAATTTTTTTCCTTATTTTAATGATGAACGATTCGCTATAAAACGTCTGAACAACAGCCAGAGAATTCAGGGAATAAATCTTTAGAAAATGTAACGGCTGAAGATCTCAATGAAATGCCATATGAGGAATTTCAAATGATAATGGACACTCCACCTGTTCACTATGTAACATCACCATCAACTGTACAAATGCAATTTGCGTATAGTTCAGATTTAAATGACGTCAAACATGGAATTATGATTGACAGGCTTATTGCGGATGATAATACACCCGATTTGGTTAAGGAATTATTAAATTTATACAAAGAAACGAATAGCATTGAAGTTCAAAATAAAATAGTTCAAGGCTTAATGCTCTATAATCAAAGACATAGAAATGATAAGTCTTATATTAACAATGACCAACCTTTATTAAAGAGTTTCTTTTATGAATTAATAGATTCCAAATCCTTAAATCAAAAAATGGCTGATGACGCCACTAGAGGTTTTATAGATACCCATTCCTCTGAGGAAATAATGGCTAACAAAGATAAAATAGATAAATGGTTGCCAATTACTGGTCATTATTCATCTATCATGTTGAAGTACGCATTAGTTCATAAGTCCAAAGATCTACAACTTATTTACATAAAATCAATTATAAATGAGCTTCGAAAAGCTAATAATTCTGATTTGGATAGCTATTTGTTTGGGCCATTATCAATGGGGTATCAAGGAAGCGGTAAAAATTTTCTTGAGCCGGAATCGAAACAAATGGTTGCAGATTACTTAAAAGAGGTGCGGTATAAATACACAGATCAAGGAATAAAGTCTAATCCTAATGATATGCATCGACGTAGTACCGCTCCATATTATTTTGAGCTGCTTAAAAATATGGAAATCTAAACTATGTACTTATTTGCGCCAGACGAGCTGGCGCTATTAGCTAAATCCTAATGTAATCACGGAATATATGACCAGCATCCTGATCAAGTCATACAAGCGAAGCTGCATAAGTTTATTTACAGAGTACGCCATCAAGTAATACAAGAATTAAAAAGCAAGACAAAAAATCATTATTAATTGAATAATTAATAAGCTTTAATATTTAGATTCTATTTCAACTATAAAAGTAAATCATGGTGATTGCATGGTGTAATTCGTAACACGATAAATTAATAGACATGGATGCATTGCTTTAATTTATAATGGCATACCCTTAATAGGTTATAGGACATGGACGAAAATATTATTAATAATATTAATACCTATTTATTGGATTTAATACCTATTTATTGGATGGATTTGAAAAAGATTTCTTTAAAGGGGCCATAAAAAATCTTGATATTCTTAGTCGATTAAGGAAAAGTAACTTCTCATATGCTATTCGCGAATTAACAAGAGAAGTTCTCACAAGAATGAGTCGAGATGAAAAGGTAATATCGTCAAGATGGTTTCAGCCACATTATTCTGAGCTTGTCTTGAATTGATGAACACCTCTTAAAGAGAGTACAGATCTTAATCTGAGGTTTCTATCAATTCAAGTAACATCAAATGACTTAGACTGAGTTGAATGTACTTACCTTTAACACTTCGAACTTGGAGTATTGTTTCCTAAAGCGGACTGAACGTCATGCTTATTCAGCAATGATATAATTCTTTCTTTAGTCAAATAATCTGCTGTATTATTTGAATTAATCCAGTCTAAAGCGGTATAACCGTTTTTTGATTGACCATCCACCTGAATATTTAAACTAGTGCGATACTTTAAAATGATTTTTACAAAATCAAGCTGTGCGACCGCTGATGCTTTACGTAAAGCCAGGCCATAATCTTTAGCTTTGATTGCATCGAAAAAACTTGAGTAGACTTCTTTATTCTTACAAACTTGTTCCAACTCCAGTACGAGTTTAGAATGGAAGTCTGAATTAAAAAGACTGTTACCAACTAAGGGTGGGATTTTGTTTTGAGAAGACTCTGAAGAATTAGTCATTTTTTCTAAATATACCGCGAGAAGACAATATGATTCTTGTTTTATTGGGCGTTTTAAAATTTCGTTAGTCGCAGTATTAAAAAGATAACTCGTACACTTAAACCCATGCTGTTCAAAAATTATAGGCGCTGTTTCTTCGTCTAATAAATTCAAAACCTGATGGAAACGATTAATTGTAAAGATATGTAGCGGATTTTGCTCCTTGATTTGATTGAAGGTATCTTCTTGTGGGTATCCTTGTTGGGGTCCTAAATAACCTTTACCGTATCCATTGGTTTGATAGGGTATAGAATATTGAGCCATCTGCTCTTCATTAAAGACAGAAACTACTGCTTTTTTTACTATTTTATCAAGGGTACGATCAGTAAGCGTTGCACCGTTAATAGCTAAAAAGCCAGGGGATTTTAACCCTTTATTCTTTGCTTCGTTGTATGCACTTAAAATGACTTGCTCTTCATCCAAGGATTGGAAAGTGTAATATGTATTGGCCTCGACGAAAACTTTTCCACCAGGCTTAAGCACATGTTGTAGAATGGATTTCAATCTAATAATGTCCTTAGGTGTTAAAAAATGAAGGACTTGAGACATCCAAATAAAATCATATTTTTCCTTAAATTCTCCGCACTCCAGTCGATCCAGAGCGTTTTCAGGATAAACGTGCAAAATTTCATCTAACTCGTCCTCTTCCCAAAAATAAGGATTAACTTGTTTTATTCTTTTTAAAAGTTCTTCTGCACTGGGTTTTTGTATTTCAAAAGCATCTACATGTGCACCTGCGACTAAAAGTTTCCAAGTCATCGTGCCTAGGCCTGCTCCAATGTCCGCAACTAAAGGCCTTACTCCGAACTGACTAAAATGCTCTCTTATTTCTTTCAGACAATTTTCTCTGACACAATTTAGTCCAGGGAAAGTGCACCCGTAATCTATTGAAGATTCGGGATCTTTTATTACTCGCTCGCGTCGTTCATTAACTATTTTATTTCGAACCGCATCTTTTAAAAACTCTCTGCTTTTTGCGGAGAGCCATTTATTTATGTTGAGATCTTGTTTTGATTGCATAATTGGGCCCACAGCTAGTGAATTAAAGGAGATAGCTACTTGAATGAATAACTCAAATTACTTGTAGTTCTCGCTTATTATCATCGAAGGTTAAATTGGGCTTAATTTTAACATGATGATCTTATTTTGCAACCATTGAGCTTTTTTAAATATTCCGCAACTTTCAAATATCAATTTTAAACATCTAAAATAAGAATTTGAGATTTTTATCAGTTAATTATCTCATAAGAAATATTCAGAAATTAAATTAGAATAATTTACCAGATTAATTACCGATTTTAGCTAATAACAGAGCAAAAATTTAGATTGGCTTAAAAACTAAGGAAAATCCCCATTTTATTTACTTTCTGAGTATTTTTAAACCCTATAAAATGGACATTTAGGGCTATAGGAAAAATCTGTGGTTCTCATTATATAAAGAAGATAGGGAAGGTTAATGTCAGAAAAACATAAATATTTTTTTAATTTTATAAAATAAATATTTGGGACTCAACGAATATTTTTTCAAATATATGAGATCTGCATTCTTATCTTTTATCCTAATGATTTTAATGATATATTTTCCAGGTTATTTAATCCACGCAGGTAAAAACCAAAGTTTGTACACTCATAAATAAAGCTAAATCAGGCATTTTGTGCCTGCTAAAAATTACATTACTTAATACTCCGTTAATAATCAGGGTGTAAAATATGAGTCAAGCGATAAGCTTTGTTTAATTTTTGGTCATTTTGTAGCTGCTCAGAACACCATGGACGCGTTCTATGGAATTATAGGCGGCTGCTTCGTTAGGGAGATTTAGTCATGTTAATTTTGACTCGGCGTATAGGCGAGACGCTTATTATTGGTGATGATGTTAATATTACCGTTTTAGGTGTTAAAGGTAATCAGGTTCGTTTAGGTATTAATGCACCAAAAGATGTTTCAGTTCATCGTGAAGAGATTTATTTGCGCATTCAGCAAGAAAAAGAGTCTGATGATACAGAGCAGGCCCAATAAATAAATTCTCGCAGTTCATCCAGTTCCGAGCACGTAAAAATGCTCGGGACGAACTCTCAAAAATCCTTTCTTTCCTTTTTCAACGAAGTATCTCCAGATGACAATAAATGGTTTACTCCTTCAGAATCTTCGATTATCAATTGACCTTGTGAATTAATTCCATGGGCAATACCGGTAAATGTGTTCAAAGTTTGAGTCACTGTAATTGATTTTCCCTGTAAATAATCAGAACGATTCCATTCCTCGACAAATGGATCAAGCCCTTGACTAATAAAGCGAGTGATATACTCTTCAAGATTAATAATGAGACGGGGTATAATTAAATTACGATTATATAAGCTATTAGAAATTCCATACATCGATCCCCATAAGGTATCCTTTAAATGATCGATTTTAGGATCAGAATTAACATTCAATCCAATACCAACAATAACTTGTGCAGTGCTGTTTGATTCAGCAACGACCTCAATCAAGCTACCGCATATTTTTTTATCACCCCATAAAATATCATTAGGCCACTTTACTTTAATATCTGCCGTAACAATGAATTCTTTTAGCGTGGTTAAAACAGCCAGACTGGTGATTAGGCTTAAGCCTGATAGCCGGGACAAATCACAGTTGAAATTCCATTTAGCTGATACATAAATATTTTCACCGAAGGGTGAATACCAATGACGCCCAAATCTGCCTCTTCCTTGTGTTTGTGATTCGGCGCAACATATTTCAAGTCTGTCGCTTACCGGCAAATCTTTTAAAAAGCGGTTCGTTGAATCGATTGAGGGGTAGAGATGAATGGTATAGGGTGTCTTGAGTCCATATAGTTCTTCAGCTATTTTTTGCCTATCCAATAGGATAATAGGCTTAATTAATTGATATCCTTTATGAGGAATCCGGTTTATTGGAATACCGATTGATATTAACTGATTTATTTGTTTCCAAACGGCAGATCGAGAAATACCTAAAGCTAAACCTAGCTCGCTACCACTATGACAGTGAGCATCACTTAATATATTCAGAAGAGCTGAATTGGAATCATTGAATTTCACCATACCTTTAAAATCTCAAACTGGCATTTTGATGCAGCTGAATTACCCCATGGCGAATTTCTCTGATGGTGGGATGATAACAGAGCGCTCCACTACATCCTATTTGAGGCATAAAAGATCTTAATTGCCAGGTTGTATTGTGCAAGGGATCATCGACTAATTGTTTCGTAGAAAAGGTAGTTGGCACGTTAAATTCTTTAGTAGGGTAAGAAAGACCTAAGCCGCTTGCCTTGATAAAGGCTTCTTTTTGCGCCCATACATGGAAAAACAAAGCGGGTTTAAGAGAGGGGGGGGCTTTAATAAAATCGTGAAGCTCTTGCTCAGAGAATAAAGTTTTAGCAATCCCCTCATAGGATCGAGCCGAATAGAGTTCAATATCAACTCCCATTGGATATTCTTTACCTATTGCCAGCAAGGCAAGATCTCCAGTATGACTGATATTAAATTGTAGTTTTTGCGAATTGACGACAAAAGGCTTTCCTTTGGAATTATAGGTAAACTCAAGACGTTCTGGAGCGGTATTAAGATAGCGTGCTAAAATTATTCTTAAAGTCGCTCTTGCAGTTGTGAAGCGTCGTTTATGTTTTTGAAAATAAAAACGTTCGCCTCTCGCACGCTCATCTGAGTTTAAAAGCTGATCGGCAACATGCAGCTGATGTTCCAGTGAAAACTGCCACAAATCAATCCTTGACTCGTTTAAAATGCAGTTTTGGGTATTTAATGGGGTAAATCCTGTAATTGTCATATGGGGCGCTTTGAATCTGGCATCAATTAACGGTTAAGAGTATCATATACCATGATATTTAATTCACCAAAGAGTAATCAATGAGCCGACAAGTTTTGGATTTTGAGCAACCCATAGAAGAGTTGAATCAAAAGATTGAAGCACTTCGTATGGTTGGTAGTGATAACGAAGTAAATTTAAGTGAAGAAATAGCGCGTCTTGAGGCGAAATGCTCTGAATTGACTGCTTCTGTATTCTCCAACTTAGAGCCTTGGCAGATAGCACAAATGGCAAGGCATCCGCTTCGACCTCAAACAACTGATTATATAGAGCGAATATTCACCGATTTTCAGGAATTACACGGTGATCGCAGTCATTCTTCTGCTCCAGCAATAATCGGTGGATTGGCACGCTTAAATGATGAGCCTGTCATGGTTATTGGTCATCAAAAAGGAAAAAGAACCAAAGAGAAAGTGTATCGAAATTTTGGTATGGCGCGTCCGGAAGAATATCGGAAAGCCTTGCGATTAATGCGCATGGCAGAAAAATTCAAATTGCCTGTTTTTACTTTTATTGATACCGCTGGGGCTTATCCAGGAATTGGTGCTGAAGAAAGAAATCAATCAGAAGCCATTGCGCGTAATTTATTTGCGATGGCCCGAATGCAAACGCCGATTATTTGTACGGTAACCGGTGAAGCAGGATCTGGTGGTGCTTTGGCGATAGGGGTTGGGGACAGAGTTTTGATGTTGCAATTTGGGATATACTCGGTTATTTCTCCTGAAGGTTGCGCCTCTATATTATGGAAGGATGCTGCCAAGGCAAGCGAGGCGGCTCGTGCCATGGGAATTACTGCAGATAAAATATATGAAAATCAATTAGTGGATATGGTTGTTCCGGAGCCTTTAGGTGGAGCGCATCGGGATGTGGATGAAATGGCAAATCGATTAAAAACAATCCTCGCTAATGAACTTCATTCATTAAAAAAAATACCCCTTGATCAGCTCATTGAACATCGCTACCAGAAGTTTATGGCTATGGGTGCATGTGACTAAAGAACTAGTTGATGCGATCTGGATTGCCAATCTGGATAAGTATAATCAAATAATAGTAGGGTTTAGTGGCGGGCTGGACTCTACTGTTTTATTACATGCTCTGGCTGCCACATGTCTCAAAAAGAAAATTCTAGCTGTTCATATCAATCATGGGATAAGCCCTAATGCTCATATTTGGCAACAGCATTGTGAACAATTTTGTATAGAGGAAGGGGTTCGTTTTCTGGCTCAAGAGGTTCAATTTAATCGCAGCTCTAACATTGAAGAGGGTGCGCGATTAGCTCGTCATGCTGTTTTTTCTTCTTTATTGCATACAACAGATTGTGTGGTTTTAGCCCATCATCGTGACGATCAGGCAGAAACAGTTTTATTACAGCTGTTCCGTGGTGCAGGTATTGATGGATTGGCTGCAATGCCTGAACAAAGCACGCTTGAACCAGGGGTTCTTTTGAGGCCATTCCTTATTCATTCGCGTAAAGTTTTGGAACAGTATGCACTAAAACATCAATTAAAATGGGTCGAAGACGAAAGTAATAACCAACTTGATTATTCGCGTAATTATTTGCGTCATCAGATTATTCCATTAATTCTAAATCAATGGCCAGGCGCAAAGAGCAGCATTACGAGAACAGCAGTGCATTGCCAACAGGCTAGAAGGAATCTGGACGCATTAGCTCAGCAGGATCTTAAGGAATTAACCACTGCGGAGAATAATTTAAATCTATTGCCTTTAGTCTCATTAAATGAGGATAGAATAATAAATATTCTGCGGCTATGGCTGAGGGTACGTAAAGTAAAATTACCTTCAACCAAAACCTTGCAACGAATTATTCATGAAATGATACATGCCAGTCAGGACGCACAACCAATAGTAAGTTGGGGGAGTATCAGGATTCGCCGACATAAACAACACCTTTACATTGAAAAAATGCAGCCTTCAGACCTTTTGGAATCTATCGTTTGGCAAAATTTTCCCGCACCTCTTATTCTAGATAATTCTAGGACTCTAACCGCTAAAAAGGGTAAGGAAGGGCTTAATATCCCTCCAGGGGCGATTATTGAAATCCGCTTTCGTACGGGTGGTGAGCGCATTACTTTGCATGGACAAAATAAAAAATTAAAGAAATTGTTTCAGGAATGGGATATTCCAACCTGGTTGCGAGACAAAGTTCCCTTGATATACCTCGATAATCGATTAGCTGCTGTAGGAGGTTTTGCTGCCAGTGATTGTTTTTTTACAAAAGATTCATCCACCGCGTGGATAATATCTGTATTAAATCCAGAAATATAAGCGCTATTTTTAATACACTAAGCATTTAAAAAACCTTACTATTAAATTATGTGTTAAAATAAGGCCATTTGATTTTATTGGAACTATTATGGGCAAGATACATCTTATATGTAACGAAATTAGAACAGCAGAGCTTAATAAAATTCAGGGCTTTGTTGATGTGTATAAAGCAGTGTCTGATTTAATTAAAACTCTGGAATGCGAATTACATCCAGCAGGACTACCCTCAAATACCATCAATGAATTAAAAAAATTAGTAAGACCCTATGAAAAAATATATTTGCTGGTAGGGGACAGCCAGGATGAGTATGTAAAAGAGCTGGGCTTAAATTTTACTGAACAAGATGATAGTGATGAAATCGCTAAAAAATTAGCTAATTTCGTATCTCACCCTATCTTCTATCAGACGCGTAATGCAGCGGCGGCCGCATGTGGCAGTTATGTAACATTATCTAAATTATATCGCAGCATTATGGCAAAATTTAATTGCTTTGAACTTATCAATACCTTTGAAGCGAGTCAAATTAAATGTGTTCAGTTATTTTCTCAATTTGGACTTTTAGGAAAGACCTTAAAAGATGAAGTGGACAATGTTGAAATCCAAGAGGCAGACAAATTAACGGCTGTGACGCATTCAATAAGTTCAATTTGGGAATTGGGTCTTGAATATGCGAATTTATTGTTAAGCAATGTAGATAACTCTGATAAGTCAATCGATTTTGTAGCTAATAATGTGATTCCGGAGCTTGATTTTAATTTAAAAGAGTATAATGAGAAAATTTCAAAAGTTGAAGAAGAGCTTAATCGAATTAGATTAATGGGTAACTTGGATCAAGCGTTCGAAGTTCGTGAAAAATTATTAGCCAATAATAATATACTTGATCAGAACTCAATTTCGGAATGGATTCATGCATATCCTGATAGTCAGTTAAATTCTAATGATTTTAATTTCTTAAAAGATAATGTTATCTTATTAAGAGAGTTCGAAAGCCTTGAAACGGATCTTGAAAATAATAAGAAATTAATAAATGAAAAAAGTGCTCAGTTACATCAATTCAAAATTATTCATAAACAACTTGAGGACTCCTGTAGAAAATTCGATCCTAAAATCACTAATTGCTTAGCTAATCTTAATAAAGAGCAAGACAAGTTTAGAGAATATGTAAAAAATAATTATGATTTTAAAACGAATAAGTTAAAATCGAAGGCCGAATATATCCCCTCAGTGCTGGTTATTTCTCAGCCAGAACCCATTATATTAACTCCTCCAGTGGATATTCAGAGTCCTAAGATAAAGAAATTGAAACTTAGAGCGTTTAGTTTCACGACAAAAGTAAAGCAGCAGAAACAAGAGAAATTTCCTAAAGTAGATTCAGATGACATCGCTGAATCAACTACCCGCCGACAATCTTTTTTTTCGCCTGGAGTAAAAAAAGGGTCCAAGAGTCAATCTGCACCATCTTCTCCGCAAACTCCGAAGAGTAATATTCAAAGAAAAATAGAGGAATTAGAGGCATGCGGGGGAATAAAATTTACAAAACCTGCAACCCACAAATGATAGTTAAGAGAATTCGAGTGCTCGCTTTTCAATTTGAAAAGCAGAGCACAAGTTATGGGTATTAACATTCAGGCAGGTTAACAGCAAGTCCACCCATAGAGGTTTCTTTGTAAATACTTTGCATGTCAATCCCAGTCTGCTTCATGGTTTTAATTACTTTATCCAACGAGATGTGGTGTTCTCCATCACCAATCAATGCCATTCGAGTTGCGTTGACTGCTTTAACGGATCCCATTGCATTGCGTTCAATACATGGAATTTGAACCAGGCCTAATACCGGATCGCAAGTCATTCCCAGATGGTGTTCCATTGCAATTTCAGCAGCATTTTCAACCTGTTCCACCGTGCCACCCAAGACCGCTGTAAGACCAGCCGCCGCCATCGATGAAGCCACGCCTACTTCTCCTTGACAGCCGACCTCGGCACCGGATATGGAAGCACCTTTCTTGTACAGAATACCAATTGCTGCAGCGGTTAGGAAATACGTAAAGATATCTTCATTACTCATTTTATCGTGCGCATGTTGGCAATATTTTAACACAGCGGGGATGATACCGGCTGCTCCATTGGTAGGGGCAGTTACTATTCGTCCACCGGCGGCATTTTCCTCATTAACTGCCATGGCATACAGATTAAGCAGGTTCATTATATCTGATTGCTCAAAAATACTTTTTACACCTTTCTGATCCATTAATTTCTTATACAGTCCTGGAGCTCTTCTTTTTAAATTGAGACCGCCCGGCAAGATTCCTTCGTGCTTGCACCCAGTGCTAATGCATTCATCCATAACTTTGGCAATGGCTAAAATTCCCTGATGAATTTCTTCTGTTGAACGCCATGTTTTCTCATTTGCTAACATAAGTTCAGCAATGGTCAGGCCATTATCAGTACACAGTACTAAGAGTTGTTCAGCAGTAGAGAAAGGGTAGGGTGGGGGATTTAAATCCTCCGTAGTACTGTAAAAGTCCTCAGCCGTGGTAATAAATCCACCCCCAATTGAATAATATACCTGAGACAATAATATGTTCTGTTCACCATCATAAGCGGTAAAACGCATGCCATTGGTATGCAAGGGTAAGAGTTCTTTTTGCAGAAAGAGAAAATCACTGGCTTCATTAAAAGTAATTGTTTTCTTTCCAGCCAGGTTTAGGGTATGCGAGCTAAGAATCTCATGCATTCTTGGAACCATGGATTCAGGAACTACAGTCTCAGGAGTCTCACCTTCAAGACCATTGAGAATGGCTTTATCCGTTCCATGTCCTTTACCTGTCAAGGCAAGAGACCCATAAAGCTCCACTTTCACACGATAGGTCGCGGCAAAAAAACCACCATCTTCCAATAGCTTCAAAAATGCATTTGCAGAGGACATAGGACCAACGGTATGGGAGCTTGATGGCCCAATTCCGATAGAAAATAAATCAAATACACTTATATTCATACTGCAAAATCTCTGATTCAATTTAGGTGCAAGTTTAGAGGTATCGTTTCATTTTGTCTATTTGTAATTAATGATGCCTTTTAACTGGTAATTTTAGTTGAATTTAGGCAGAATGAGGGGGCATTTTTATTGTGTTCAATATCTTTCTCTTTAGATTCAGGAAGATATTTAATTAAAGAAAGACTAAAAGGGGATTGTTTATGAAGATGAAATTGATCGCTGCGGCTGTCATGGGAATGGCAATGTCAAGTGCAATGGCTGCAATCGATGCGACATCATTAACTACTGACAAAGATAAATTGTCTTATAGTATTGGTGCCGATTTAGGAAAAAACTTCAAAACTCAAGGTATTGATATCAATCCAGAAGCATTAGCCAAAGGGATGCAGGATGGTATGACCGGTACTCAGTTAATTTTAACTGAACAACAAATGAAAGACGTTTTGAATAAATTTCAGAAAGATTTAATGGCAAAACGTACTTCTGAATTTAATAAAAAAGCGGATGAAAACAAAACTAAAGGCGAAGCCTTCCTGAGTGAGAATAAAGGGAAAGCAGGTGTTGTAGTATTGCCAAGCGGATTGCAATATAAAGTAATCGAAACAGGTACAGGCGCTAAACCTGGTAAAGCGGATACAGTAACTGTCGAGTATACTGGTCGCTTGATAGATGGTACCGTTTTTGACAGCACTGATAAAACAGGCAAACCTGCAACATTTCAGGTGTCACAAGTTATTCCTGGCTGGACTGAAGCATTACAATTAATGCCTGCTGGTTCAACCTGGGAAGTTTATGTTCCTTCAGGTCTTGCATATGGACCTCGAAGCGTTGGTGGCCCAATAGGTCCTAATGAAACATTAATTTTTAAAATTCATCTGATCTCAGTAAAAAAATCTGCTTAAATATTGACCACCCCAAATAAACATTTGGGGTGGTGTCATAAGCGAGATCGTCAAAGAGCCCTTTTCTGCATGAACAAACGCCTTTTTATAGTATTTCTTTTAGGTTTCTCCTCTGGATTACCTATGGCGTTAATTAGTAGTACTCTTCAAGCCTGGTATGCTTACAGCGGGATGTCCGTTCTTGCAACAGGTGCTTTAAGTCTTGTTGGTTTACCCTATGTCTATCGTATATTTTGGGGGCCCATTCTCGATAGATATGCATTATTTTCTTTAGGCAAACGTCGCAGCTGGATGATTACAATGCAAATCCTGTTGTTGGCTGGTTTTAACGTGATTGCCTGGTTTACCCCTGATCAGTACCCTAAACTATTAGCCTTTCTTGCTTTAATACTGGCTTGTTTTTCTGCAACCCAGGATGTGGCCATTGATGCACAAAGAGCTGAATATTTGCCAGTCAGAGAGCATGGTTTGGGAGCTTCTTTAGCTGTTTTTGGATATCGAATTGCTCTGTTACTCTCGGGTGGTTTCGCATTAGTCATGGCAGATCATTTAGGTTGGGCATTTACTTATCGCATTATGGGCTGTTTCATGGCTGTAGGGATTCTTGCAGTATTATTGAGCGAAGAGCCTGCTCATGAAATAAAAGAAACCGGAACATTCACCCATAGCTTTATAGAGCCTATAAAAGAGTTACTGTTTCGTCCCGGAGTAGTTTATCTTTTGCTATTCGTGTTTTGTTATAAATTAGGTGAAGCATTTACTACAACTACCAGCGGCATAGTGATGCCCTTTTTAATACAGGGCCTTGGTTTTTCATTGGCTACCATTGGTTATATCAATAAAATGTTGGGAATAGGCTCCATCTTACTGGGTGGTTTAACAGCTGGCTTTTTATTAATGCGCTATTCTTTGTACAAATCCCTATTTATGTTTGGTTTGATACAGGCTTTGACTAATGTATTTTTTGTCGCTTTGGCTGTAGTCGGTAAAAGTGTTGTTTTGTTAGCGGTCGCTGTATTTTTAGATAATTTTGCCGCAGGCATGGCCTCCACCGCTTTGGTTGCTTTTTTTATGAGGCTTGTTAATAAAAAATTTACCGGGACGCAGTTTTCATTATTAGTCGCTGTCTCATCCTTACCTCGTATATTTTCGGGACCTGTTGCTGCAGGCATTCAAATGAACCTGGGTTGGGTGGGTCTTTATGAGGTATCTGTTGTCTGTGCGTTACTTTTTATTCCGTTTTTAATGTTAATAAAAGATCAGACTATTAATAAACCTAATAAAAGAGACTCTGCTGTTAAAAATGTTGGCTTAAATCCAGTTGGGTAATTGGAAAATTACCCATTAGTGACGACCTTGCTTAAATTTTTTATATTTTGTTCAAAAGAGGCCGTATTAAAAATATAATTATAAAATAATCCAAATTGCTTCTTTAGCGTCAATTCAAAATCGTTATTTTTTTGTAACTTAATAGTAACAGGCTGCTCTGGAACCCAATGGGAAAAATTATATTGCGGGTATTTGCTGTATTCAGAGAATAGCTTTATAGCGGAAATATCATGCACCAAAAGGCGAGTATCCTCATGAAATGCCTGCTTAAATAACCCCCCTAATTCATAAAAAACTAATCCCCTTTTATGAACCCATACTACTCTTTCGAGCTCATCAGTGGCAATAAAGGTGGTATTGTTTTTGAAAACGTCGGATTGTTTAAATTGAGCAATCAATGATTTTTGATAAAACCAATCTATATTATAAAGATAATGATTGTATAGGTTTTGCACGACAAATGAAGTAACTACTAAATAAAGTAATCCGTTAGCCAGACGTTTGTTTAAAAGTGCACTTTCCATAATCAACCAATAAAGCAAAAAAGACATACCTAATGGCACAAGAATCTGGTTACGGGATGCCCAATTATCAAGATGCGGTAATTTACCTACGGCACAATACGGAAATACGGCGATTAAAAAAAGCAAAACCCCGCTTATTAGAAAGCTTGTGCGTGTTACGATAGATATCTTGGTATTGCTTTCAAATAAATCTTCTTTTTTAAACATCATTAATACAAGAATAAATATTAATGGCATTAAATAAAAAAAATAATACAGACTGTTTATCGCTTGCTTTAGCGGTTCGTATAGCGATGTATAAAAGGATTGTCCTAATAAGGAGATAAGATTGAGCACATCAAAATGAAGACTATTATACCCCGCATATAAACCATGGGGTTGGAAGAAAGACTGTTTGATTCCAAAAAATAATAATGGGAGGCAAATAAAATCGAGATACCGGGTAATAAAGATTTTTAAAATAGTACTCTTTTTTAAAGCAGGATTTTGCTGGTATGTTTTAATAAGAATATAAACTAAAACCACCGCATAGAACACTAATAGGGATTCAAGAGAAAAGGTTATAAAAAATATACTCAGTATAATAATTCGATTATATGTCTTTTTATTGCTATCCATATAAAGTGCAAGGAGAAAGAAAGCAAAGTAAAAAAGGAACACCGTCAGAATTGCGGGCGTATTGATCAATGCAACTCTTGCATCGTTGACTGGTGCTAAAAGGAAAAGCAATACCAGAATATACAGAGTACGTTTGTTAAAATAATTTAATTTATCAAGAATGTAATAAAGAAATATTCCGGAAAAAAAATAACTAAAGAATCCAATTAAACGGTACACATAGATACCATTTCCAATACTTTGCAGAAATACGTGAAAATGGCCCATCCACCAAAAACCAGTTTGAGAATAGATATTGAGAATGGATGCAGGATTTTGATTGACAAGAGTCCAGTCATCCCAATAAACACCTGAATAATTTAATAATAAAAATATATTTGCGATAAAATATAAGATAAATAGGATGTGGAAGCGCGAACTTATCCATTGTTTCATTAAATTCATTTTTAGCCTTTGATATATCCCGATACAAATAATATGGATGGGTCACTCAATAAGGAGTTAGAGATACAGGTTTGACATCCTGATTGTAGTGAAGACTCTCCAAATGCAACGCATTATGCCTCTTGAAACAATTTATCGCTATGTTTTAATGATCTTTTCTTATTTTGGTCAGAGTGTTCCTATATTCCTTTTAAACGCGTATTCGTTTATTATACAGCCATAAAAAATATAACAAATAGATTCATAATGAAGAAAGTCGCTATAGTTCAATCGAACTATATTCCATGGAAAGGTTATTTCGATATGATTGCGGCTGTAGATGAGTTTATTATTTTTGACCGGATGCAGTATACAAAACGCGATTGGCGAAATCGCAATCAAATAAAGACAGCGCAAGGAGTCCACTGGTTATCTATACCTGTCTTAGTTAAAGGTAAGTATTTCCAGACCATCCAGGATACATTAATCGATGATCCAAAATGGGCTGTGGACCATTGGAAGGCAATAACCTTAAATTATCGTCGATCACCTTATTTTAATGAGATAGCAGAATGGATGGAGCCACTTTATCTTAATCAATCCTTCACCCATCTTTCTGACTTAAATCAATCGTTCCTGAATGCCATTTGTAATTTTTTGGGTATCAAAACTAAGATATCGAACTCACGAGATTATAATCTGATTGAGGGTAAGACAGAGCGCTTGCTTGATTTGTGTCTGCAAGCAGGTGGTACGCAATATATCTCTGGACCAGCTGCTAAAGACTATATTGATCCACAGTTATTCTCAGACGCTGGAGTTGAATTATCCTGGTTTGACTACTCAGGTTATCCAGAATACCCACAACTCTGGGGCGAATTCGTCCACGGAGTCAGTATTTTAGATTTATTATTTAATTGTGGCAAAAAAGCGCCTGAATATATGAGATATGTATCCTGATGAAACTATCAATAGTTGCGACACTTTATCATTCTGAGAATTATATTAATGAATTTTATGAACGTTCTACAGCGGTAGCAAAGCAGTTTGCAGTGGATGATTATGAGTTGATTTTGGTAAATGATGGTTCAGCAGATAATAGTTTGAATCTGGCCGTTGCTCTTTCTGAGAACGACCCTCATGTCGTTGTTATCGATCTGTCGCGAAATTTTGGTCATCATAATGCCATGCGGGCGGGCCTGGAACATTCACGTGGTGATTTTGTTTTTCTAATCGATAGTGATCTTGAAGAGGAGCCGGAATGGCTGCCCGATTTTTACCAACAAATGGTAGAAGATCAAGCCGACGTAATTTATGGCACCCAGGAAAAACGAAAAGGGGGATGGTTTGAGCGCTATAGCGGTGCTCTTTATTATAAAATCCTTAATTGGTTATTGAGTATTAAACATCCCAAAAATATTACTACTGCACGGTTAATGACCCGACGGTATGTTGATGCCTTAATGCGTTATAAAGAAATTGAGACCATAATCTCATGCTTATGGGTTATCACCGGATTTAAGCAAAATGCCCAGACTGTAAAAAAACACAGTAAAAATACATCCAGTTATGGCCTCTTTAAAAAATTTAATTATTTCGTAAATACCATCACTTCGTTTAGTGCTGCCCCTTTAAAGATGATCTTCTTTTTTGGAGTGTTTATGTTCTTAATTACCATGAGTTATGCACTGTACTTAACTATTGGTCGGTTTTTTATGTACAAACATGTTGAAGGATGGACTTCAATAATGGTATCAATTTGGGTTTTGGGTGGCATGATTATTTCCTTTATTGGCATAATTGGTATTTATTTATCAAAAATATTCATGGAAAGTAAAGAAAGACCCTATGTAATAATCAGGAAAATATATGGAAGATCAGATGGATAATATCAATATAAATTATGAACAATTCTATGCGCAACGCACCATGACCAAAGTATATCCTACTGAGTTTGTCGTCAGAACTATGTTAGCAACTTATCCTGAACTTGAGTTTGTAAAACCTAAACCTGGAAACAAGATTTTGGATGTTGGTTTTGGAGACGGTCGTAACACCGCTTTTTTGTGCGACCTGGGACTTGAAGTTAGTGGAATCGAAATCACGGAAGGAATAGTAAATCAAACCAAAAACCGTCTGAGTGAGTCAGGCTACAAAGCGGATTTACGTGTTGGGAGAAATAGCAGTATTCCCTATGAGTCTGAAGTATTTGATTATATTCTTGCATGCCATTGTTGCTATTACTGTGACGAGGGGGAAACGCTTCTTGATAATTTGAATGAGTATTCTCGTGTTTTAAAAGAGGATGGCTATTTAATAGCGTCAGTAGCGAATCAAAATTCCTATATCTTTGATGATGCTAAAAAACTGGATGATGGCACATTTATCATTTCAGCTGATCCCTACAATAATCGAAATGGGTATCGTCTGCAGGCTTTTGCGAACACGTCATTAATTGAAGATTTCTTTTCGGGCTTATTTAAGAATTTTTCATTTGGTTCTGCTGACAATGATTACTATGGTATTTCAGAGAAAGTATTTTGGGTAGTGTGTCAAAAGGTGAATAAATGAGTTTAAGTTATTACTGTACAGAATTAAATTGTCGTCAACTTTTATCCCATAAAGACAATGGACTCGTTTGTGATAATGGGCACTTTTTTTCTATTTTAACAGGCTCTGATATACCCATCTTTGCATGTGAGCCTGAGAATGCAAATGATTACTCGGTAGAAGATGCAGCAATTATTCATGATAATTCTTATACTTGGGTTTATAAAACTTTCGGCACAGATGAAAAAACCTTACGCACCAACCTGGTGTCCCGACTAAATTTAATGAAAGGGCAAACTATTTTAGTTACAGGTGCTGGTTCAGGTCATGATTTGCCGTTTATAGCACAGCAACTTGGAGGTGAAGGATCGATTTATGCCCAGGATATTTCGAAACAAATGCTGGTATCTGGGTATGAAAAGTATGGGACGAGATTGTGTTCCGGAGGGGTAGAGGTATTTTTTTCATTAAGCGATGCGACTAATCTTCCTTTTGCTGATGATGTTTTTGATGCAGCTTATCATTTTGGTGGTTTGAATTTATTTCCTGACATCCAAAAAGGAATTTTTGAAATGAATCGGGTCGTAAAACCTGGTGGGCAAGTACTAATCTGTGATGAAGGCCTGGCTCCCTGGATAAAACAGACTGAGCTGGGTAAAATGCTCATTAAAAATAATCCTCTTTATGCTTATGATGTTCCTCTGTCTGCACTACCGCAAAGTGCAAGAAACGTGAAAATTTCCTGGGAACTAAGTCATTGTTTTTATGTCATTGATTTTGTTGTTTCTAACGACCCTCCTGCAATCAATATTGATGTTCCTCATGTGGGAAAACGTGGCGGCAGTATACGAACTCGATATTTGGGGCAGCTCGAAGGGGTAAATCCTGAACTAAGAGATAAGCTTTATGCTACAGCAGAAAAATTAGGGGTAAGCCGCGTTGAATATTTGGAACGGCTTCTTAAAGCAGGATGTGAATGATGCAAGAGTGTATGGAAAAACAGGAAAATCTAATGGAGTTAACTCCTTTTTGTTGGAGGAAGTCAGGTCTTATTTTTCATCCTGATATACCGGGTTACACTCATGGCTCACATCCTTGCGCTGTTCATTACCACGACGATATTTTTGTAATTGCTTTTACATGTCGCGATTCAAAGTCTCGCTCTCATATATTTTTAAGTTATGCTGACTTATCAACTGGAACTCTGAAGTTACTTGGAGAACCCACGCTGGCATTATCCCCTGGGGATGCAGGTTATTTTGATTGTGATGGGGTAATCAGTGTTTGTATTGTGACGCATAACAATCAACACTATCTATACTATGTCGGCTGGCAAAATCTTCCAGAGAAATTATGGTGCTGTGATACGGGGAGAGCCATATTAAATCTCGATGAGCTCACATTAAAAAAAGAATTTCCCGGACCCGTATTAGGACGAGATAAAAATAATCCTCTATTTGCAGCAGCAACCGCATTTCATATAAAGGATGACATTTGGCACACCTGGTATAATTCAGGGATCAAATGGGAGAAACGGGAGAATGGCTGGCATCATCATTATGGGATTCATCATGCCTCCTCTAAAGATGGAATAGATTGGGAATGTGATCCCGGTATGTGTTTGCCCTTTGCTGATGAATATGAATATGCATTTGGCCGACCCAGTGTTTATTTCAAAAATAATCTTTATTATATGTGGTTTGCGCATCGCGCAACAAAAGATATTGATACCTATAGAATTGGATTTGCTTACTCAAAAGATGGACTGCACTGGGTACGTAACGATAAAATTTCTGGTATCGATGTCTCAGTCGAAGGTTGGGACAGTCAAATGATTTGTTATCCTTATATTTTTGAACATAAAGGGCAATTGTATATGCTATACAATGGTAATAATTACGGCCAGACCGGGTTTGGTCTTGCTCAGCTGGAAAACAAATTGTGAAAAAAGTTATTTTAGCCGGGAATGCGATCACTGCCGAAATTTTAACGGAATATTTAAAGAAGGATAATCGCTACAATATTGTCGCGCTCACAGTGGATGATGAGTATGCAGACTTAAACGGTATTCCAGAGTTTGACACCATACCCTTATCCATGCTTTCTAATCAATTTGATCCGCATCATCATTCTGTAATTATGGCTATGGGATACAATGATATTAATCGTACACGCGAGGCCATGTTTCAACGCTTGAAAGAAATAGGTTATCCAATTGAAACTTATGTTCATCCCGATGCTCGAGTTTACACTCAATATCCTATTGGTGAAGGCTCAATAGTACTCCCCTCAACGGTCATTGAACCACATGTTCGAATTGGCTCAAATACTATGATATGGGCAAATGTCACAGTAGGGCATCATTCAACTGTTGAGGACCATTGCTGGATAGCTTCCGATGCGGTCATTGCAGGACAAGCCACCGTGAAAAGAAATAGTTTTGTCGGGGTCAATGCGACAGTAGTGAATCAAGTATCTGTGGGGGAATACTGTATTATTGGTGCGGGTGCATTAATAACTAAAAATGTTAAACCATCCAGTGTCCATTTAGCACGTTCTGGTGAAGAACTACGTTATTCATCAGAAGATTATGTAAAATTTATAGGGGTTTAATTATGAATCAGCATTTGGTTTCCGTTTTAGCTAATATATTTAGCTTGAGAGAGGATCAGATAGTTATTGATTTATGTAAAGAAAATATAAGCAGTTGGGATTCGTTAAAACAAATGGATCTTGTAGTATCGCTTGAGCGTGAATTCAATATCTCTTTGGAAATACCCGATATTATCCAAATGACTTCCGTGCGTTCTATTGTAAATGTACTTGAAAATAAAGGTGTAGATTTTGGAGCTTAAGGGATCTGTTTCGCTTGTTACTGGAGGAGCCAAAGGATTGGGTTTGGCAATTTCTCTTTTTTTACACGAGTGTGGCGCTAAAGTTTTGGTTGCTGATCGGGATGGTGAAGCATTAGCACAACTTCCCGAAGAGATAGAAACTTATCACTTTGATGTGACTAACCCCGTTGATGTTAAAGCGAATATCGAGCTGATGATTGGCCGCCATCAACGAATAAATAGTTTAGTCAATAACGCAGGGGTTATATATAGTGAGCCCATGCTAAATATTATGAATCCTGCCAAAATGATGCATGATTATGAAAAGTTTCGCTCCTGCATTACAGCAAATCTCGATTCTGTTTTTATTATGACATCAGCAGTAGTAGAACAGATGGCTCTAAGTCGCACCAAAGGGGTGATTATTAACATCAGTTCGATTAGTGCCTATGGCAATGAAGGACAAGTTGCCTATTCAGCAGCAAAAGCGGGAGTTAATGCGATGACCGTTACTTTGTCTAAAGAATTAGGTGTATTCGGTATCCGTTGTAATGCCGTTGCCCCCGGATTTATAGCAACTGATTCAACTCATAATGCACTAAACGAATCCATTATTAAACACATCAAATCGAATACTCCCTTGAGGAGGTTAGGACATACACATGAGGTAGCTCAGGCAGTAGGTACTTTAATTACTAACGATTTTCTCAATGGAGTCATCCTTGATGTAAATGGCGGGCTTACCATCTGAAATGATTTTACTTGAAAATACAAACTATCAACCTGTATATGAATTATATTTAAAGGAATCATTTTTTTATCCTTTGATTGCGGCAGTATTATTACAAAAGCAAGATGGGGTCGTATTTGTCAATGATTCTGCTAATCCTACACAAATTTATGTTGAACATAGTTTTGGATTTGCACAATTGTTTGGGGTGGCGGATAACTCTTTCGAACTTAAACTTGAGCATTACCTCTTTGAAAGCAAACAGTTTACTCCTGAAAAAATTCGTTTGTACGCTCCAAAAGCCCCCGAATTTATATTAAAACCTGATTATCAATCGTTTCAATCTCAGAGACAAAGATTTATTTTGGATCAGAAACAATTAGTTCTTGATACTCAGATTAAAGATAACATAAATTGTGTTGCTGTTAATGAAATGAATTGTGCAACAATTGATCGGGAATTTAATGTAGTATCCCGATTTTGGCGTAATTCAGCAGATTTCATAAAAGGCTCACAAGCAGTTGTTGTTATTTACAAGAATAAAATTGCATCAATATGCTATGCAGCCGCAGAAGCCAATCATTGGGCTGAAATTGATGTCCTTACATTGCCGCATTTTCGAAATTTCGGTCTTGGCAAACATGCAGTACGGGGCTTTATCCATCGGTGCGCCGAATTATCAGTAACCCCCGTATGGGATTGCTTTACTAATAATATGGGCTCAATGGCTCTTTGTAACTCTGTGGGATTTATTGCAGCGGATAGACCTTATTTATTTTTTACGATTCCCAAGGGCTGATCCTTTAAACAAATCGGTGATTGTTTATTTAAACAGGAAGCGATTGAATAAAAATATGAGTATAAATATGACTTATTATCACAATTTAGGATTATTTTTTATAGACGTCGCACAGAGGCATGCTGAGAATACAGCATTGCGCTACATAGAGCAGCAATTTACTTATGCCGATTTGGACCATTGGTCCGAGCGATTAAGTACGTTTCTCTTAGCCCAAAAAATTCAATCAGGTGATGTTATCGCTATTGGTCATAGCAAGTTTTTTTTATCGTATGCATTAATGATTGCATGCCTCCGACTGGGTATAACCTACGTTAACCTCGATGTTAACGCGCCACTGGCCAGAAACTTGCAGATTATTAAGGTGAGCAAACCTAAATTAATATTTAGTGATAACCCTTTATCGATGAAGGCGATGCAGGATTTGGCAATGACTTCTGGATGTAAGAATGTCGCCCTTGATTTCACAATGCTTCCTTTAGTTACTGATAATGATCGTGAGCTTCAAAAACAATTAATGGCTAAGGTGGATGGCAGCACTATTGCCTATGTCATGTTTACTTCTGGTTCAACGGGAGTTCCAAAAGGTGTGGCGATAACCCATCAGAATGTGCTTCATTTTATTGATTGGGGGCAAAAGTGTTTTCACATATCTCCTGATGATAACTTTGCTAATTTAAGCCCAATGTATTTTGATAATTCTGTCTTTGATTTTTATGTGGGTCTTTTTTCAGGCGCATCTTTAACTCCGATTCATAGAGAATTATTAACCCGTCCTTATGAGCTGGTTGCCTTTATAGAGCAGGCTCAGTGCACGATCTGGTTCTCTGTTCCATCACTATTGATCTATCTAATGACAATGAAAGCTTTGCCACCCCAAAGCATGCAGTATTTACGATGCATTATTTTTGGTGGGGAAGGATATCCAAAGGCAGAGTTAAAAAAATTGTACGAGATTTTTGCTTCCCGAGCATCAATTGTCAATGTTTATGGCCCAACGGAGTGCACGTGTATTTGCAGTGCTTATTTTATAACTGAATCTGATTTTAATGATTTGAATGGTTTACCTCCTCTCGGAAAATTGAATAAGAATTTTGACTATAAAATCCTGGATGAAGATGAGCAGGAGGTGACTAAAGGAGAGCTCTGCCTTATTGGGCCTAATGTTGGTGCTGGTTACTTCAACGATATGGCAAGAACACACGCTTCTTTTAATTTCATAAGTGATAGCCATCGATTTATGAAGCCAATGTATCGAACTGGAGATATTGTTGAAGAAATCGATGGCTTGCTTTACTTTGTCGGTCGTAAAGACAATCAGATAAAACATATGGGGTATCGTATTGAGCTTGAAGAGATAGAACAGGCGCTAGCCAAATTAGCGCATGTAAATCAGGCTGCTGTTATTTATCAACGTACTCATTCCTCGTTTGGAAAAATTATTGCTTTTGTGGCCGCCGATGAACTATTGGAAGAACAAAATGTTCTGAAACAATTAACAGAGCTTTTGCCAGACTACATGCTTCCTAACCGGATTTTTATTAAAAATATACTCCCAAAAAATGCAAATGGAAAAGTTGATCGACGCCAATTAGTAGAGCAAATGATATGAAACATTTATTTAAATATCCGGATCTCCGCGAAATAATGCGTTATGGTATTGTAGGGGTTATTAATAATTTAATTGGATATGTAGTTTATTTGATTGTTACTTTTTTTTGGCTTGACCCTAAGATTGCTATCACAATTTTTTATTCTATCGGTGCTTTTATAGCGTACTTTGGACATGCTAAATATTCATTCTCTCAACCTACGATGACTTTTGATACTGCGGTTAAGTTTTCTATAGCGTATTTAATCGGTTATGCCATCAATTATTTAATGCTGTTTATCTTATCCGATAAATTACTCTACCCCCATCAACTGGTGCAGGCATTGGCTATTTTTGTTGTTGCTGGAATTTTATTTTGTTTGTTACGTTTTTTTGTATTTCCTCTCAAAACCGAGATTTAGAGTTTTATGACGAATTCTGTTATTAAAAGACAACGTATTTAGGATAGTTCATGATTAATGATTTAATAATTCCATTTAATAAGCCTTATAAAACCGGTAAAGAAATTACTTATATTGTGGAGGCCATGCTTGAAAAATTATCAGGCGACGGGAGATTTACCAAAAAATCTCATGCCTGGATTGAGAAGCAAACGAATTGCTACAAAGCGCTCCTCACTCATTCCTGTACAGCAGCTTTGGAAATGGCGGCTTTGTTATTAGACATTCAACCGGGGGATGAAATTATAATGCCGTCCTACACCTTTGTATCTACCGCTAATGCATTTGTATTACAAGGGGGAATTCCGGTTTTTGTTGATATTCGAAAAGATACCTTAAATATTGATGAGTGTCTTATAGAAGCTGCGATTACTCCCAGAACCAAAGCAATTGTTCCTGTTCATTATGCCGGTGTGGGTTGTGATATGGATTCCATTCTTGCTATTGCCAGGCGACACAATCTTGCAGTAGTTGAAGACGCGGCACAAGGTGTTTTAGCCAGCTATAAAGGTAAAGCCCTAGGAAGCATTGGAGAGCTTGGTGCGTTTAGTTTTCATGAAACCAAAAATATTATATCTGGAGAGGGGGGCGCATTGTTAGTCAATGATCCACAACTCGTATTGCAAGCGGAAATAATTCGTGAGAAAGGAACAGATCGAAGTCGCTTTTTGCGTGGTGAAATTGATAAGTATACCTGGCAGGATGTGGGCTCCTCTTATTTACCCAGCGAAATGATCGCAGCCTTTCTCATGGCACAGTTTGAGCAGGCGCAGGAAATTACCGAACAGCGTTTGGCAATTTGGCGTTATTATGATGAGCAATTTAAAGAGCTCGAGGAGATGGGAGCGTTGCATCGTCCCTTTATCCCAAAAGACTGCCAGCATAATGCTCATATGTATTATGTGATACTTTCATCAGATATTAATCGGGAAATTATTCTGGAAGAATTAAATCGGAATCAAGTTAATGCGGTATCTCATTATGTGCCTTTACATTCAGCAAAGGCGGGTATTCGTTATGGGAGAGCTCAAGGTACCCTCAATGTAACTGATTCGGTCTCATCCCAGATTATTCGCCTGCCATTATGGGTTGGTTTAACTTATGCGCAACAGGATAGAGTATATGAGCAATTTAATGAGGCTCTAAAATTAGTGGTTTAATGGAAGAAAGAAATGAGAATTTTAATTACGGGTGGCGCAGGGTTTATTGGTTCGGCTTTGATTCGGTACTTGATTCAATACACGGAACATGTGGTTATTAATGTTGATAAATTGACTTATGCTGGAAACCTGGGTTCACTGGAACATATAAATAAAAGCAGCCGCTATCACTTTCATCACGTTGATATTTGTTCTCAAAAAAATATTGAAGAACTTTTTTTGCGCTATCAACCCGATGCCGTGATGCATCTTGCAGCAGAAAGCCATGTTGATCGCTCAATCGATGGCCCAGCAGAATTCATTCAGACCAATATAATTGGAACATTTACTTTACTTGAGGTATGCCGTACTTATTGGCAATATCTTTCTCCAGAACGTCAGCAACTATTCCGATTTCATCATATATCAACGGATGAAGTTTATGGTGATCTTGCGGAATCTGGTGCATTGTTCACTGAAAACACACCCTACGCGCCAAGCTCTCCATACTCCGCAAGTAAAGCGAGCTCAGATCATTTGGTAAGAGCATGGTATAGGACTTATGGTCTGCCGATTGTGATTACTAACTGTTCCAACAATTATGGTCCTTATCAATTTCCTGAAAAATTAATTCCTAAAATTATTGGTAATGCATTGATAGGAATGCCAATCACAATATATGGTGACGGGACGCAAATTCGTGACTGGCTTTTTGTGGATGATCATGTGCGTGCGCTTTATGCTGTTTTAACCAAAGGTAAAATTGGTTCGACTTATAACATCGGCGGGCATAACGAAAAAACGAATAGTGAAGTAGTGGAAACCGCCTGTACTATTTTAAATGAGTTGGTTTCAGTCAAAGTAAATGGAATCACCAGATATCAGGAATTGATTGTTCATGTGGCGGACAGAGCAGGGCATGATAAACGATATGCGATTGATGCTAGCAAAATGGAACATGATTTGGCCTGGAGCCCTGCAGAGACTTTTGAATCAGGTATGTTAAAAACAGTCCAGTGGTATCTGGATAATCCGATATGGTATCAAAATTGTTTTAATGAAAATAAGAATAAAGCATATTTAGCGTTAGATAAGGAATTGAGTATATGAAAGGTATTGTTCTTGCCGGTGGTTCAGGAACCCGCTTGTATCCTATCACCAAAGGATTATCCAAACATCTATTACCGGTTTATGATAAACCGATGATCTATTACCCATTATCGGTGCTGATGCTTGCTGGCATCCGTGAAATACTGATCATAACTACGCCCGAAGATCATGAGAACTATGTTCGTTTGTTGGGAAATGGGGAGCAATTCGGGATTGAGCTGCATTATGCGGTTCAGCCCAGCCCTGATGGTTTGGCCCAGGCATTTAAGATAGGTGAAGAGTTTATAGGCAAGGACAGCGTGTGTTTGATTTTGGGAGATAACATATTTTATGGTCAAGGCTTTACTCCTAAATTAAAAGGAGCGGCTAGCGCGCAAGCTGGAGCAACAGTTTTTGCTTATCAAGTTAAAGATCCTGGACGATTTGGAGTAGTGGAATTTGATAGCGCAATGAATGCCTTGTCAATTGAGGAAAAACCAAAAAATCCTAAATCCAATTATGCTGTTACAGGTTTGTATTTTTATGATAATGATGTGATTGAAATTGCCAAGCAGGTTCGACCTTCATTTCGCGGTGAATTGGAGATTAGCTGCGTGAATCAGGCTTATCTTGAGTGCGGTAAGTTAAAAGTAGAACTTTTAGGGCGGGGCTTTGCATGGCTGGATACTGGAACCCACGAAAGCTTGCTCGAGGCAGGAATGTTTGTGCAAACCATTGAACACAGACAGGGGTTAAAGATTGCCTGTCTTGAAGAAATTGCTTACTACAATGGTTGGATTTCAGCGGAAACAATTGAAAATCTTGCGGCTCAACTGACCAAGAATGGCTATGGGCAATATTTGTATAGTGTGTTGAATGGTCATTATTCTCTTTAAAGTTATATAAACATTCAAATTTAATTAAAAGTACCCTTCTCTATCTCCCGCGAGCTTGGGTATCCCTTTAAGATTTTAGGCGCTTTTATCATGCATAATGTTTCTTTTGTTATTCCCGCGTAGGCGGGGAACCCTCCAAATATTTAGCAAAATGCCACTTTATTTGATAGATCCCCGCGCGGGCTTGGATATCCCTTCAAAATTTTATGTTCTTTTATCATTCACAATGTTTCTTTTGTCTATTATGGATTAACAATTATGAGGGCATAACTTAGTGCACGGGGAAGACAATTAATATATTAACAATATTATTGTGCATTAAAAATATGAGGGGATACCTAAGCCCGCGAAGGAGAGGGTGCTCGCGGGATCAGGAGTTAAAATTAGATGGTATATTCCAAAATCCGTTTCGTACTGGCAACACCCGGTTGATCGAAAGGATTGATATCCCAGATCACACTTTGTGCAAAGATTTTATGTTCATATAGAGCAACAAAAGCCCCTATTGTATAAGGCGAACAGGAGTCCAATTGCAGATGATTTATAGTCATACATCCAGAGCTAAATAATGGATCGAAATGACCGCCACTCTTGGCTAACAGATTTATTTTAAGATGACATAAATCATTAATTATCTCCCCATTATTTTGTTTCAGGGAAATAAAATCAGTGGATACACGATGAGTTCCCTGGGATAGGAGTTGAAAATAACTGTGTTGTGCCTGATTGCCCAATCCTCCCCATACAATGGGTCCGGTTTTGTAGTTGACTGGCTGCCCTAGGCAATCAATTGATTTTCCATTGCTTTCCATATCCAGTTGTTGAATATGTTGAACAAAAAGTTCAAGATTCTTTGCGTATATCAAAAAGAGCAAATTGTTTACATGTAAAAAATTATTATTCCATATGCCAAGAAGCGCAAGCAATACAGGTACATTTTGAGAAAATTCATTGGATTGAAAATGATTATCCATATCATGAGCCCCCTGGAGAAACTCATTAAATTGTTCATAGCCTATACCGATAGCTGTTATCAAATTGATAGCGGAGCATGAGGAGTAACGTCCGCCTACCCAATCCCAGATTGGAAGAATTATTTTAATTCCATAATTCATAGCTTTCTTCCGATTAGCAGTAACAGCAATAACCTGTTGTTCAATACGATTCGCTTTTCCTAACCATTTGCAGGCTTTTTTAGCATTATACAATGTTTCTTCGGTGTTAAAGGATTTGGATGAGATGATAAATAAAGTAGTTTCAGGTTTTAAATGGTCAACGACACGTTGGAAATGAGTAGGATCAGCGTCTGATATAAAATGCAGGTTTAAATCAGGACTTATGTAGTCGGTGAGAGCATTCACACAAAATCTTGGGCCTAAATCGGAGCCACCAATACCAATATTTACTATATCTTTGACCGGCTCACCAGTAAAACCCAGCCATTGTTTATTTCTGATTTGTTCTGAAATATAGTGAATCGTTTCCCGGGTTTTAATAATTTCTGGGATAATATCCTTGCTCTCAACAAAAATTTGATGAGTAGCTGGAGCTCGTAGTGCTGTGTGCAATGCGGGTCTATTTTCGCTTTTATTGACTACATCTCCTTGTAACAATCCATGTATTTTAGATCTTAGGTTACAGGAATCTGCTAATTCAAAAAGTAAGGATAGCGTTTCTTGATTAATAATTTGGTTGGAGTAATCGAGGAATATACCGCAAGCTTGAGTAGTAAATTCTTGTTTTCTTTCTGCTGTCGAACCATATCGTTTATTAAAGTGACAGGTATGGGCATGATGCTCTAAAGCCTTCCATGCGTTGGATGAAGTAAGTCGCATTATATAAAAACTATCCGTATTATTTTTTTAATGAGTGTATCATTTATTTAGTAAAAGCTTAATTTTTTATGTTAATTAGCAGCGTGCAGGATTGGCAGGAATTTTTTGTTTTAATCCTCCGGCTAATTCAAGGCTTGATGTATAGCAGATAAATATTAAAACATAATCTTGAGCTTATAGGTTATAAAGAGGGAATAGAATAAAATCTTATTAGTAACCGCTAGGAATGCGATATTGAAAAACAGAAGAGCGTGATGTTAATAAACTGTTTTTACAGCAGCAAGTAAAAACTAAGGGAATAGTTTGAATATAGTAAAAATTTAATATTTGTAAAATTTGGATATAAATGAAGGGCATATCGCCACAGTATTGGCGATATGATAATCGTTCATGATATTTTCAACACATTCGCTAAAAGTATAAAATCTACTTTGAAAACTGATTTTTGCGCTAAAACCATTAATTTTTAGGTGCAATTTTGGCTGCTGCCTCTATTTCATCGCGTTCATTGTCTCTTTGAAAATTGCCAACATTTAATTTAGCGAGATCTTCAAAGAGCTCTTTATCCTTCTTATTGGTAAGGTTACCTTTTTTGTCGATGTTCATAGTGAGAGTTGCTGGGTTTTGAGGTTCCGAACCGAAAAATTTTAATTTTAATTTTCCTAGCGGTTGATACTGATCTAGGGGAAGTTTCACTTTTTCCATTTGTTCTACAGTCTCAATACTCAGTCCTCTATTTTTTAATAATGCACTTAAGCTTGTTTTGATCTCATTACCGTCTTTGTCTTGTTCAGAAACAGTATAAGTATTAATTTTATTTTTTAAATCTGATGCCTTGGAACTTGATATAGCTTGGGCTATACCTATGAATGGGGAAGAAATTAAAGTTAAAATCCCAGCAATAATTGCTCGAGAAAGCATAAGTGCTCCAGCAATCAAACCAAAAATTACTTGAAGCGGTGTTGATTTTACTTCCGATACAAGTGCTGTTGGAACAAGAGTTATTAAATAGGAAATACCCAGTGTAAAAACATCCAAAATTCCAATATGATATTTACCGGCTTTATTTTTATCGTCTCGTTCCAGAATATTAAAACTACCAAAGAATGAAAAAAAAGTATCTCTCATTTTTTGTGTAAAAGTGGTTCTAAGAGTACGGGCATGCATATAATGCTCCGTTTCAAATAGCTCAGCAAAAGGGTTGAAAAATGACATAATGACACCGAATGTAAAATTTTCACATATTGTTCTAAAATTAATGCTTATTGTCAATGGGACTGTCGAAAATAGTGTGCTAAGTACAAGTTACATAAAAAAGCAGATTAGGGATCAGGTTTGAAAATTTATACAAATCAAGAGACTATGTGGTTGTAAAGAATATTGAAATGTGGGGTCATTGACCCATGTGAAAAATAACGAAGAGATGAGAATTTTTCAGTAGCAACTGTCTTGAATTAAAAATTCAGGACAGTTGTATCTGTTCAAATATCCAACATTGTTTTTTCCTAATCATCGCATTCATAATAATGAGCAATTTTCTCATGCAAGCAATTAAAGCAGTCATTTTAGATTTACCAGCAAGACATAATCTGTGATAAAAAGCCTGTATTTGTGGATTATGTTTTATCGCTACAA
>JAUXYG010000200.1 GCA_030694525.1 Legionella sp.
CGCATCGAGGCCGGGACTTATGGGCACTGCGAGCTCTGCGGCGGCGAGATCGCCGAAAAACGGCTCATCGCCCGGCCGGTCACCACCATGTGCATTGCCTGCAAATCCAGCCAGGAAGCCCTGGAGCGGGCCCGGGGGCAATAATAAAAACAGGGGTCAGGGGTCAGGGGCCAGTTTTAGGAATTCAGTTTTGGGATTTGCTTGCCAGTAACAATTACTTTGGAAAAAGCCAGAAATATCAATTTCGCCCATAGATTCCCCTGAAAAGGCGGTCAGGGCTTCAATTGTTCAAGATTTCAAAAAAGGTAAGATCAATCGGTATGAAATGAAATAGGAATATGAAAATGGCAAACGAAAGGAAAACAGAAAACATCGTCAGAAATCATTTTAATAATTTTTCTGATAAGTGTCTTATAGAAGAACAAAGTTCATCCATTCCTAAAATTGATAAGCTTTTAAAAAGTGCTTCTAAAAAAGGAATGGGAAAGGGTTTTCCTGAATTTATTATTTCTTCGCTAAAAAATAATCCTGATTTCATTATAGTAGTTGAATGTAAGGCAAACATCGCTAAACATCAAAGCTCTACATTGGATAAATATGATGAATATGCAGTGGACGGAGCATTATTGTATGCATCCTTTCTTTCCAAAGAATATGATGTATTAGCAATTGGCGTAAGTGGACAAAGCTTAAAAGAGCTTAAAGTATCGCACTATCTATATTTAAAAAGAGAAAATAAACCTGTCCCTATTTTTGGTAACAAGTTACTAGATATAGAAAGCTACATAAACGGTTATTTAAAAAGTCCTGAAAAGTTCAACCAGGATTATAATGCACTTCTTGATTTTTCAAGGGAGTTGAATGTGGAATTGCACCACCATAAAATACCAGAAAAAGACCGTGCTTTGTTAATCAGTAGTATCCTTATAGCATTAGATGATAAGGCATTTTGCAAGGCTTACAAGGAATATGAAAAATCAGAGGAACTTGCTAACTTTTTAGTTGATACTGTTTCAAATGTATTAGGCAAGGCAAACCTACTTGGGAAAAAGTTAGAAAATCTGAAAATTCAATTTAGTTTTATTCGCACCGATACATCGCTATCAACCAAGCAAGGTGTATTACGAAATTTGATAGATAGTATTGATAAAAATATAAACAAATTCAAAAAAACACACAAATATTATGATGTATTAGGGCAGTTATACATTGAATTTTTACGATATGCTAATAGTGATAAAGGATTAGGTATTGTTCTTACCCCACCCCATATCACAAAATTATTTTGTGAGTTGGCGGGTGTAAATAAAGGCAGTGTAGTATATGATAATTGTTCTGGCACAGGCGGGTTTCTAATTAGTGCTTTGAGCAAGATGGTAAAGGACGCAAAAGGCGACTTGGATGAAATTAAAAAAATAAAAGAGAAACAGGTAATAGGAGTAGAGTACCAAGCACACATATTTGCATTGGCTTGTTCTAATATGTATATTCATCAAGATGGCAAAGCCAATATTATAAAGGGAGATTGTTTTGATATTGAAGTAATGGAGCAGGTAAAAAAATACAAACCAACTGTGGGTTTTTTAAATCCGCCATACCAAGTGGACAAAAAGAAAGATACTGAAGAATTAAAATTTGTGCTTAACAATTTAGAGGTATTACAGCCAGGTGGAATTTGTATAGCAATAGTGCCTATGCAATGTGCTTTGGCTCAAAAAGGGAAAATATACGAACTAAAAAAACAACTTTTACAGAAACATACATTAGAAGCAGTATTATCAATGCCTAATGAATTGTTTTTTGATTCTGATATAGGAGTAGTTACCTGTTTGATGATATTTACTGCACATAAACCACATCCACCAAATAAAGAAACATATTTTGGTTATTACAAAGATGATGGATTTGTAAAACGAAAAACAAAAGGCAGAACAGATGCTTTTGGTAAATGGGAAAATATTAAAGCAGAATGGGTGTCATCTTATATTAACAAAAAAGCAAAGGCAGGATTTAGCGTAAATAAAATCGTTACTGCTAACGATGAATGGTGTGCTGAAGCATATATGGAAACGGACTATAGCAATTTATCAAAAGATGATTTTATTGATACATTAAAATCATTTTTAGTTTTTAACGAACTATATGTTAAAAATTGAACTAACTAAATTATCAAACATATTTGACATTAAATACGGAAATGGTTTTGAATTGTATAATTTAAAATCATACCAAAAACGCATTAAAAATACTATTCCTTTTGTTGCACGCACAGCAAAGAATAACGGCATTTCGGCTTTTGTTGAAATAATGAATGATGTTTTGCCATTTAAAAGCGGTTTAATTACTGTTTCTGTAAGTGGTTCAGTTTTAGAGGCATTTTTGCAAACTGAAAGATTTTATACAGGATTTCATATTTTAGTCCTTTATCCTAAATATGAAATAAATATGATTGAAAAACTATACTATTGTCAGTGTATAAGAGCAAATAAATATAAATACAGTTATGGCAGACAAGCAAACAAAACCTTAAAAGATATACTTATTCCCAAATTTATACCTCAAGAATTTGCTAACATTGACTATGGAAAATTAAATACCCTAAACCCTCAAAGTGTAATAAATCAAGATTTTGAATTAGATACAAGTAATTGGCAGTCTTTTGAGTTAAAAGCATTATTTAAAATAACAGGTAGCAAAACAACACCACTTTTAGAATTAGAGGAATACGGAACAGGCAAATATCCTTATGTGACAACGCAAGCCACTAATAACGGAGTAGAAGGTTTTTACGATTATTACACTGAGGAGCGAAATGTGCTGACCGTAGATAGTGCTGTTATTGGTTATTGCAGTTATCAGCCATTAAATTTTGCCGCCAGCGATCATGTAGAAAAGCTAATACCCAAATTTGAATTTAATAAATATATAGCAATGTTCTTTACTACTATAATTAACTTAGAACAGTATAGATATAATTACGGGAGGAAAGCAAGTCAATCGCGATTAAAAAAAACATATATTAAATTACCAAGCAAAGATGATAAACCAGATTATGAGTTTATGGAAGAATATATTAAGAGCCTGGCATATTCTAGTTCAATATAAATCCCCCGATGAATCTAAAATTCAAATTAGGACACTACCCAATTCTGAGTTTCAAGGTCCGAATCTAGCGGTTAGCCGCACCTTTACGGCTGATTTTTATCTAAATGCTGATAGCTGATAGCTGAAAGCTGACCGCTGACAGCTATCTTGACCCCCCCCTTTTATGACCCACCTTGTTGACCTCAATGAATTAACCTTACCGGAACTGGAGCAACTCATGGCCGGCTGGGGCCAGCCCCCGTACCGCGCCCGGCAGGTGTTAAAGTGGCTCTATAAAGGGGTGGGGGATTTCGAGCTGATGACCGACATGGC
>JAUXYG010000208.1 GCA_030694525.1 Legionella sp.
TGCAACGGAAATAATTCTGCATTCTTATACCTGTTTAAATCAACAGGCAATCAATAAAAAAATTGAAGCAAGTCATGGGGCCTATTTATCCTGGAAGCATACTTCATTTACTAAAAGAAAAGGATTAATACTACAGCTGGCCTACTTATTAGAAAAATATAAACAGGAACTTGCTCTTTTAATGTGTGAAGAAATGGGTAAACCAGTAACAGCCGGCAATGCAGAAATTGATAAGTGTGTGTGGTTATGTGAACACTATGCAGAACACGCTGAACTGTATCTTGAACCAAGATTGATTCAAACCGAGATGAAAAAAGCGAAAGTGTGTTATAGCCCGTTAGGAATTGTATTTGGCATAATGCCCTGGAATTTTCCTTTTTGGCAAGTATTACGATTTGCTATCCCGACTATCATGGCTGGAAATGCAGCTCTGTTAAAGCATGCAGCAATTACAACGGGTTGTGGTAATAGGATAGAAGAGCTTTTTAAACAGGCGCAATTTCCTGATCATCTTTTTCAGCACCTTATAATTGACAACGATTCAGCAGCTAAAATTATTGAACATCCTTATATTTCTGCAGTCACTCTTACTGGAAGTGAGCGAGCAGGCAGTAGTGTTGCAGCCCATGCAGGGAGCAATTTAAAAAAAACTGTCTTAGAATTAGGTGGATGCGATCCTTACCTTGTATTTGAAGATGCCGATTTGGATTTAGCCGCAGAAAATATTGTTTCCTCCCGTTTAAATAACTCGGGACAAGTCTGTATTGCAGCAAAGCGGGTTATTGCCCTAAAATCCATCGAAAAAAAACTGACTGAAAAAATTATTTATTACATGTCTTTGTTTCAGATGGGCGACCCTTTAGATCCCAAAATTAATCTGGGTCCTCTGGCACGACGTGATTTACGAGATACACTACAAATTCAAGTAGAAAAATCAATGAAACAAGGTGCTAAATTATTGAGTGGTGGTATAATTCCTGACAGTACGGGGTTTTATTATCCGCCAACATTACTAAGTGATGTAAAGCCAGGAATGCCTGCATTTGATGAGGAGTTATTCGGGCCAGTTATATCGTTATGTACCGTTGAAAGTGAGCAAGAGGCTATTGACTGGGCAAATATGAGTCAATATGGTTTGGGTGCTGCTATTTTTACCCGTGATTTGGATAAGGGAGAGCGTATTGCTACTCATGAAATCGAGGCTGGGGCGTGTTTTGTTAACTCTTACGTAGCCTCAGATCCACGCCTGCCTTTTGGTGGGATTAAACGTTCAGGATATGGACGGGAGTTGTCTAGAGAAGGAATACTGGAATTCGTTAATATTAAAACAATTGCGATTAGTGATTCGTAAAATGAGTAATAAAATAATTATTGTTTCTGTAGCGCAACAAAAAATGACTTGTTTTGAAAACGATATCCAAAGGTTCATTTTTGATGTCTCTACTGCTAAAAATGGCGTGGGCGAACGCTTGAACAGCCAATGTACTCCTCGGGGCTGGCATAAGCTTCATGCAGTAATCGGAATGGAACATGAAGAAAACAGTGTTTTCGTCGCGCGCGAGTGGACTGGGGAAATTTATAACGACGAACTGGCACGACAGAATCCGGACAGAGACTGGATTCTGACTCGAATTATACAATTGGATGGCTTAGAGCCTGGTCGTAACCGGGGTGGAGAGGTAGATAGTTTGAAAAGATATATTTATATTCACGGTACTCCTGATTCAACACCATTAGGAAAGCCAGGATCTCATGGATGCATCAGGATGAACAATAAAGAAATTATTGATTTGGCTCAATGGGTTACTTCTGACACATTGGTATATATTCAATAGAATGAAAATTTAACCTTACACAGTAAAAGCAAACCTGACGGGGTAATGATGTCCTACAAATTTGAAGAAGGTAAAGACGTTTTAATCGAAGCGTTAGTAAATAAAATTAAACATTCTTTAACTGGTGATCAGACAGAATTTTGTGCTGAATTTGCCAAACAATTATATGGAACAGTTGCTTTAGAAGATCTTCGAGAGTGGGATTTGGATGATCTGTATGGTGCAGTTGTCAATTTTTGGTCATTAATCTGTGAACGCATCCCTCATCAAACTAAAATCCGGATTTATAATCCTGAGTTTGAACGTCATGGCTGGCAAACCACCCATACGGTTGTAGAGATTATATGTGACGATATGCCTTTTATCGTTGATTCTTTACGTATGGTTATTAATCGAATGGGTATTTCTTCTCATCTTATTATTCATATGGGTGGAATTAAAGTGAAGCGCGATAAACATCATCGGGTCATTGAAATTTTACCACGAAATAGTCATGACAATGGAAAAGATATCGTTGAAGAAGCACCTATTTTTATAGAGATCGATCGTCAGACTGATCCGGTTATGCTTGAAGAATTGCATAAAAACTTTGAACGTGTTCTTGAGGACAATCGTGCTATTTATGAAGATTGGGAGAAGATGCGGGCTGAGGTTCGTGATGCCATTGTTGAATTAGACAATGTTTCTAAAGTTATCGATGCCAATGAAGTGCATGAAACCAAGGCATTTCTAAACTGGATTGAAGATCACCATTTTACCTTTTTAGGAATGCGTGATTATGAGCTCATTACGCAAGGTAAAGAAACGTTTCTTCAGGCAATCCCGCAAACCGGTTTGGGGGTTTTGCGTGAAACTCTAAGTAAATCAAGCGCGCGCAGCATTTCAGCGATGACTCCTGAAGCTCGTGAATTAACGTTGTCCTCTCGAATACTTGCTATGTCTAAAACCAATACTCTGGCATCGGTGCATCGGGATGCATATACAGATTATATTGGGATTAAACGTTTCGATAAAAAAGGTAAAGTAATTGGTGAACGCCGAATTATTGGTTTGTATACTTCTGCAGCCTATCACACCAATCCAAAACACATCCCGTTTTTAAGGCATAAAGTCGCCTTAATTATGGAAAACTCTAAACTCAATCCCCGCAGTCATGCTGGAAAAGTACTTCTCAATATTTTGGAAACTTTGCCTCGTGATGATTTAATACAGGGTTCTGAGGATGAGCTGCTTGAATTAAGTATGGGTATTTTTTACATGCAGGAACGTAAACGCATCCGTATGTTTACACGTGTCGATGTATACGGTCGATTTATTTCCTGTTTGGTCTATGTCCCTAAAGAACGAATTAATACTGAACTTAGATTGGCAATGCAAAATATTCTGGCAGCAAGCTTTCATGCTGAAGAAATCAGTTTTTCTACCCAATTTTCAGAATCGGTACTGGCACGGGTTCATTTTATTATAAAAGTCAATCCTAAAGATCATCCCGTATATGATTTTAAAGCCATCGAGCAGAAACTAATTGAAGTCGGGCGATCCTGGACCGATGATTTGCAGCACCATTTATCTGAAGCTTATGGAGAAGAGCAAGCGAACACATTGTTTGATCATTATAAAAGTGCCTTCCCTTTATCCTATACCGATAATTTTTCTCCACGAACCGCGGTATCAGATATAAAACATATGGAAATGTTAACGCCTGAGAACTCTCTTGGCATTAATTTTTACCGGCCGCTGAATGAGTCTGAAAATAATTTCCGTTTAAAAGTGTACCAACACGATAATACCATTCCGCTTTCTGATGTGTTACCCATACTAGAAAAATTAGGACTTCGAGCAATAAGTGAACGTCCTTATATTCTTAAATTTGAAGACGGTAAAGTAACCTGGGTTAATGAATTTGCCATGCAGTATAATAAGGATATTGATTTTCATTTAGATGAAATCAAAGAATTATTCCAAAACGCCTTTGCGCGTGTCTGGTTCGGTGATGCGGAAAATGATGGATTTAATCAGCTTGTGATCGCTGCGGGTCTTGATTGGCGGGAAGTTGCGGTTTTAAGAACTTATGCCAAATATTTTAAACAAATTGGATTTACTTTTAGCCAGGACTATATGGAAATGGCTTTAAACAATAACGTTGTTATTGCAAAAAAACTGGTTCGATTATTTGAAATCAGGTTTAAGCCTGAAGACATTCCTGGTCGAGAAGAGAAGTATACTGCTTTAACTACTGAAATATTGGAAGATCTTGAAAACGTAGCCAATCTTGATGAAGATAAGATAATTCGGCAATACGTCCATGCAATAAGTGCGACCTTGCGAACCAACTATTATCAAATGAATCATGAAGGGAAACCCAAGAATTATATTTCGTTAAAATTAAACAGTAAAATTATTCCTGGAGTTCCTAAACCCCAGCCCATGTTTGAAATTTTTGTTTATTCACCCCGATTTGAAGGAGTGCATTTACGATGTGGCAAGGTGGCTCGTGGCGGTTTGCGTTGGTCAGACAGACGAGAAGATTTTCGTACAGAAATTCTAGGCTTAATGAAAGCGCAGCAGGTTAAAAATTCGGTAATCGTTCCCAGTGGTGCGAAAGGTGGTTTTGTACCAAAGCATCTTCCTGTAAATGGAACGCGAGAAGAAATATTGGCTGAAGGAATCAGTTGCTACCAGTTATTTATTCGTGGTTTGCTTGATATTACCGATAATTATAAAGATGGCCTCCTGGTTAAACCAGAAAACATGGTATTTTATGATGAAGATGATCCTTACCTGGTGGTTGCAGCGGATAAGGGTACAGCCACGTTTTCAGATATTGCAAATTCAATTTCCCTCGAATATGGTTTTTGGCTGGGTGACGCTTTTGCTTCCGGCGGTTCGGTGGGCTATGACCATAAGAAGATGGGTATTACCGCAAAAGGCGCTTGGGAATCGGTAAAAAGACACTTTTATGAGCTGGATTTTGACATTCAGAATAATGATTTCACTGTGGTTGGTATCGGTGATATGGCAGGAGATGTATTTGGTAACGGAATGTTATTATCCCGTCATATAAAATTAATTGGTGCATTCAATCATCTTCATATCTTTATCGACCCTAATCCAAATGCTGAAGAGAGCTTTAAAGAACGAGAAAGACTATTTAATTTGCCCCGTTCCAACTGGTCTGATTATGATAAAAAGCTTATCTCCAAAGGTGGTGGTGTCTTTAATCGAAATGCTAAATCCATTCCAGTCAGTAGTGAGATGCAAAAAGCGTTTGATATAAAGCAGACCGTCATTGAACCGAACGAATTGATTAAAGCCATTTTAAAAGCGAACGTTGATTTGCTATGGAGCGGAGGGATTGGGACCTATGTTAAAGCCAGCACTGAATCAAATTTAAGTGTGGGCGATAGAACGAACGATGTAACCCGAATAAACGCCAAACAATTAAGATGTAAGGTCGTGGGTGAAGGGGGTAACCTAGGTCTGACTCAACTCGCACGAGTTGAATACACGCTACAAGGCGGCATGGTATACACTGATTTTATTGATAACTCCGGTGGGGTTAATTGTTCTGATAAAGAAGTAAATATTAAAATCCTGTTGAATACCATTGTTACTGCCGGTGATTTAACGCCCAAGCAAAGAAATGAATTGTTAGGGGAGATGACTGAAGAGGTAGCCAAACTGGTGCTGAGAGATAACTTTTTACAAACTCGTGCTATCAGTCTATCAGCCTCACAGCCAATACGTTCTCTTGAATTACAAAGTCGTTATATTAATGAGCTGGAACGAACAGGCAAGCTTGATCGCGGGCTTGAATTTTTACCAGATGATAAAGCATTAATGGAACGTAAATTAATGGGACAAGGCCTGGGCCGACCAAGTATTGCAGTTTTAATGTGTTACAGTAAAACGTTGCTTAAAGAACAAATTTTGGCTTCTGATGTGCCTGAAGAGCAGTATTTAAATCAGATATTGATTAATTCGTTCCCGAAACCGTTACAGGATCGATTCAGTAAACAAATGCAGGATCATCCTTTAAGAAGGGAAATTATTGCCACTCGTTTAAGTAATATCATCAATAATGAAATGGGTTTTACCTACGTATATCGTCTGCAAGATGAAACAGGGGCTCCCGTTTCGGCCATTGTTCGCGCTTATATGATTACGCGCAGTGTTCTTAATCTCGAATCAATCTGGAAGCAAATTGAAGAATTAGGAACGCAAATAAGTGCGCAGAGACAAATTGATATGATGATGCTTTACGTCAGACTTTCACGCAGGGTAACTCGCTGGTTCTTACGTTCTCAACGAAGAAATCTGGATATCTCTCAAACTGCAAAACTGTATTCTGAGGGAGTAACGGAGCTTAAAAAATCGATGCCAGATGTGTTTGGACCCCATTATCGCTCTCATTATGATGAGCATTACCAGGAGCTCATCAACGAAGGTATTCCGGCTAACCTGGCTCATGAGTTGACCGTAACTCGTGGACTTTTTGCAGCTACAGATATCATTGAAATAGCTCAAGAGAGGAACTTAAAAATAGCTGCAGTTGCCGAAGTATATTTTGGAATTGGTGCTTTTCTGGATTTGGGCTGGATTCGATCGGAGATCATTGTTCATCCAACAGAAAACCATTGGGAGTCGCTGTCAAGGGAGGCGTTAAGGGATGATTTAGATTGGCAGCAACGTCAATTAACTTCAGGTATTTTGGCTTATAATGGTTCTGAGAAAACATTAGAGGAGCGTTTGGAATCATGGGGTAGAATGCATCATGCTTTGGTTGAACGATGGCAATTTATTCTTGCTGATCTTAAATCGAGTAGTGTGTTAACGTATACCATGTTTTTTGTGGCCATTAGAGAGCTTCTGGATTTAACTCAAACGACGTTACAAAAATACGTAACTGAGGAAGTTGCTGTATAAGTAATTTCAATCTGAGGTACCCATTTGACTGGATCCCGCTAAATCCCTAGATCCAGTCAACCTGCTAATTACCCGTAATGGACATGAATTATGACTATTAGTGTTCGAATGTGACCGGTAAATTAAAGCTGCATGAGTATTCAGTTACTGGACGGTATGTGAACATTTGAAAAAATGTATTTTATCAAGGAGCGTATGATGAGTGTTACACCTGTTAATCAATATTCACCTAATAGCCTGGATCCTGTTATGGGGCAGTATCCGCCCATAAGCAAACTGTTTCATTGGGTACTCGCCTTTGCTGTAATCATCATGCTTTGTGTGGGATTTTTGCTTGATTCTATTCCCGACCAATTTAAAGGTACGGCGTATATGCTTCATAAGTCCACCGGTATCACGATTCTATTTTTAATGATTTTACGTTTTATTTGGGTGCATGCTGCAGGTAAACCACCACTTCCTGAATCGGTGAAACTTTGGGAAATAATATTATCTCGATTTGTGCAATATGGATTTTATATTTTATTATTAATTATGCCGCTTAGCGGATGGATTATGTCTGTTGCCGCTGATAAAGTGCCTGTTTACTTTGGTCTGTTTAAAGCACCTTTGCCCTGGATAAGCCCTGATAAATCTTTAGCGGGCTTAATGGCTGAATCGCATGAAATTATTGCCTGGATCTTAATAATTTTTATAGGATTACATGCTGCAGGCGCCTTTAAACATCATTTTATTAACAGGGATAATGTTTTAAGAAGAATGTTACCTGGCAAACGGGTCGATTGATACGTTTTTATCACTCCGCACCTAAATAGAGTTTATTAGGTACGGAGTATAAAAAATTACAAACTATGATATTATTTACTTTGTAGCTCTGTTTCTTCAGTATGGCCTTCGAATCGTACTCGAGTTACCGATTCCTTAATCATACTTACCGCTATAAGATAAACATCTTTATCTAAAAAAGAAAAATCGATAACTTCACCGACTTCGACTTCTTCATTTACTTTAAATAATTTTTGACCAGAATAAACAGTCCCTTTAGTATTCACCTGAAATAATTTAAGTTCATGTTTTAAAGTTGCTCTATAATGAGTACGAGCAATTATTTCTTGCCCTTTGTAACATCCTTTATCAAAGCTCAGGTAAGGGGTCTGATGCAAGTCAATTCGGTGAGGTAAAAATAATCCTCTCGATTCGGGATAAATATTTAGCTGTTTTTGTTGTAAGCGTAACGTATGCCAGGTTAAGGAACCAAGCAGTCGATGTTGCTCTATAAATGGTTTGATAAAATCTTGTACCAGATTTGCCTCAAGGATAAAAATATAGAAACCATCACCCAGATGATAATAACAATACTGTGCTCCCTGAGCTTGGGCATACCTGTTTTCGGGGTAGTACGCTGGTTCCGGTAGTAGATCATTTTTATCTTGGAGGTAAAACCCCCAAATTTTCAGGTCTGAATTGTTTTGTAAGCGGACTCGAGACAACATAGCAGTTTTAGCCAGAGAAGCCTGGGTGGCATCAATCAGATCTTTGGGCAAAATCAATTTAATTCCGTTCCACTGTAACACATCGAGTAAGGCTAACACTCTTCCTTTTAAATTACATTGTGCTGCCTGCACCATTTGAATATCGGATATGAGCCGTAGATCTGCAGTTAATTGACCCTGAAGAAAATCCAGAGATTTATCGCCCACAACATCAATCACTCCTAGATAAGATAAATCAAATAGATAATTATGCTTCTTATTAATAGTTCGTTCTGAACTTATTTCGCCGTAGGTGATTAAGCTGCGGGCGTTAATTGAGTAGGTTAAAGGAGTGTTCATCTTCAAGGTATAGTTTCCGTTATAATATAGAGTAGTGTATTATGTAGCGCTTCTATTAACAGGTTTGACCTGTTTCAGGTGAGTTGAATTATAAATCATTAAGAGATTATATCAATGTTGGATGTTCGAGAAAAAGCCAGATTAACTTGGCATTGTCGCCGAGGCATGTTGGAATTGGACCTTATTTTGCAACGATTTATGGATGCTAAAATTGATGAGCTTAATGAGCAGGAACTAAACGCATTCGATCTTTTATTAAATTACACGGATCCTGAGTTGTTTTCCTGGCTAATGGGTCATACAGATCCCGAAGATAAAGTATTATATGACATCGTTTCTCTCATCCGAACTAATTATTAAACCAAATCGATCTTCTATTTATCTCCGGTTTATTGCACTACTTTATTTTCTTAGTTTTGCTTTAATTGGTTATGCTCAGTTAAACGCCGGGTTAAAGATTATTTTTATAGTATTACTACTCCTGCCTTTAAAATCATCGCTCCGGGAGCAAAGTGCCTGTCCCTCTGTTGATCAAATTCAATACCGTAATGATCTTTGGTATTTATGGATGAAGATGGGGAGTAACGTATCTTATGAAAATGCAACGATACTGATTCATAATGATTTTTTTCAACTCATATGCTTTTCAAATGAGAATCAAAAAAAAGTGATAGTTCTATTCAATGACCAACTGTCCACACAACAGTTACGCTTACTGCATATCAAAACACAATGAATCAAAAGGGCGTGTTGACAATTGCCCCACCAGTAGGCGGGAGAAGCAATTGTCAACACGACCTATTTTTATTCATTCTGGGCCTCTAAGTAAATTAAATTGTAATTAAAATCATCTCGGACATTAGGGCTACCATTGGAATAGCATTGAGTCCCTATGTTGATTCAAAGTAAGACATAGTTTTACAAGGTATGATGAAAAATAATAAGGTTAAAACTGGTGTATAATAAATCATAATGGACAATATATGTGGCATGCAACTTCTGGTAGCAAAATGGAATAATAAGGAAGTTTATGAACGCGAATGTTTTATGGAATGATGATTTGCTGGTTAGGGCAGCACAGAGGGGAGATAAACGTGCTTATGAGCGTTTGTTTTATAAGTATCATTATAAAATTGAACGAATAATTTTATTTCATGTAAATGACTCCGGTTGTGTCCACGATTTAACTCAAGATGTACTCTTAAAAGTTTTTGAAAATTTACAGTCTTTTAAAGAAGAAAGCCAATTTTCAACATGGTTGTATCGAATTATCCAAAATACAGTCAAAAATTACTTCCGCGCTATTAATTCCCGGCATGCATTAGAATCTTCATTTGCCGATGAATTCGAATTAACCTCTTATGTTTCACCCGAATATCAGTTAATTAATTTGGAGTTAAGTCAACAAGTTGAGTCGGGCATATCACGTTTGTCAGATGAGTTACGGCATTGTTACGGGCTATATATATTAGAAGGGCAAACCTATAAAGATATTGCTAAAGAAATGAGGTGCCCTATAGGAACAGTGAGATCCAGAATATTTCGGGCAAGAAAATTAATGATGGACTTTGTCAGACATAATATTTAAATTACTCCTTAGAGAGGATTATTTCCTTACCGGCAATTAAGTTATGATTTAAAAGGAGTTTGTATGGAGTCGAATCTTACCGAACGTATTAGTGCGATTATCCCTAATGAGGAAGAGCTTGAAAAGGCAGTTACTCAATTATTAGCCGAATCAGTGGCTCGTTCAGATATCAGTGTGCAAGGAAATCCGAAACAATTGAGTGAAAAATACGGGTTTTCTACAGTTAAGCCGGGAGATATTCAAAATAGCACGTATCCACCAGTTAAAGAGCCATTTCTAAACGATGATTTTGGCTGGGTGGTGGGATTATCCTTTGCGATTCCATTATTTATCTGTCTTATTATTGGTATTTTTGTTATCGGCGACATAAATTCGAATAGTGATATTATTATTTATGGCCTATTGGGCGCCATAATAGGATCCCTGATTGGTTATGGCATATCCAAAACAATCAAGAGTAACCGGGAGCAAAGTATTGATCTGCAAGAGGAAAGAGGCGGCTTTGTATTATGGGTTGTCACGCATTCCCCTGAACAACATAAGCAGGTAATGAATATTCTAAAAGAACATCATCCTAAAAATATTCGAGGATAATTTACCGGAGCAAGGAAAGAATAATACTACTTGCTCCTTATTTTGCTTACATAAGTGACCAAATAAATAAATCAGAAATCGTCAGTAAAACTACTGTTATTAAAAAAACATATGTTAAAATGATCCAATTCGGGTAATTCTTATAAGACTCTTATGCTGGAAAGTGATCGCTTAATCAGTACCCAGAGTATTGTTTCGGAAGAGGCAATAGACCGTGCTATCAGACCATTAAGCCTTAGTGAATATATTGGTCAGGATGCGGTCAGTTCTCAGATGCAAATTTTTATAGACGCAGCCAAAAAAAGAAATGACCCTTTAGATCATGTTTTAATTTTCGGACCTCCTGGTTTGGGGAAAACTACCCTTGCCAATATCATTGCTCATGAAATGGGTGTAAATATTCGCCAGACATCTGGACCAGTCATTGAGCGGGCAGGAGATATCGCGGCAATATTAACTAATCTGCAACAAAACGATGTCCTGTTTATTGATGAAATCCATCGGCTTAGTCCTGTAATTGAAGAAATTCTTTATCCCGCGATGGAAGATTACAAGTTGGATATCATGATTGGAGAAGGTCCTGGTGCTCGCTCTATAAAACTTGAGCTTCCTCCATTTACTTTGATTGGTGCAACAACCAGAGCGGGATTATTAACCTCTCCTCTAAGGGATCGATTTGGTATTGTTCAGCGACTTGAATACTATTCGGTTGATTCTTTAACACAAATAGTGACCCGTTCTGCACAATTACTTAAAGTACCCACCGAAGCGGAAGGTGCCAGAGAAATAGCATGCCGTGCGAGAGGAACCCCCCGAATAGCCAACCGCCTGTTAAGACGTGTTCGCGATTTTGCTGAAGTTAAAGGACGAGGCATCATTTCACTCGATATTGCGCAAAGAGCATTAGAAATGTTGGAAGTGGATAAAAATGGCTTTGACCTGATGGATAGAAAATTGTTAATGGCTGTTATAGAGCGATTTAATGGCGGTCCGGTGGGTGTAGACAGTATTGCAGCGGCTATTGGTGAGGAAAAAGGCACGATCGAGGACGTTTTGGAGCCTTTTTTAATACAACAAGGCTTCCTTATGCGCACTCCCAGGGGTAGAATGGCGACTCCACGGGCTTATCAGCATTTTGGTTTATCTGTTACCGAAGGATAGATAAGATGCAAATTAAACAAACATACCAACATATGATTCGAGTTTATGCTGAAGATGTTGATTTTATGGGAATTGTTTATCATGCAAATTATCTGTGTTATCTGGAGAGAGCCCGCACCGAAATGTTACGACAAAATAACCTGATGTTAAGTGAGTTGGCTCAATCCGAGGTTCTTTTTGCAATAAATGAATTAAAAATAAAGTATTTATATCCCGCAAGGCTGGATGATTTACTCACCATAACCACGGAATATAAAATATTAAAACGGTGCAGTTTGGTTTTTAATCAATCCATATCAAACCAACAGGGTACCTTGATCGTTAACGCAGAAGTTAACGTGGTTTGTGTAAACAGGAACTTAAAACCAATAAAGGTTCCAAAACTAATTTAGCTGGAGTTTGGTGAGAATTGATTTAAGAGTCATGATCCTGACTCTTGTTTTAATAGCTTCGGTATTAGGACGTAATTCAGTTGGTCATATTATTGGTGAAGAAAACGGGTTGATACGTGTATTCATGATGCGTATCACCCTTTATATTATATTGGAGATAAAATGAGTAGTCAGGCAAATGTATTGATGTATTTTATGCAAGCCGGTTTAGTTGTTAAATCAGTAATGATTTTATTAATGGCTGCTTCCATTATATCCTGGACCCTGATTTTCCAACGGGCATGGTTTTTTAAACAAAAAAAACAACTCTCTGAGGCATTTAATCGCAGATTTTGGGACAGTAATGATCTGAGTAAACTTTATGCAGATGTGGACAGCAATTCGGATGAGAGGCAAGGCATGGCAGCAATTTTCCATGCGGGATTTAAAGAGTTTGTTCGTTCGAGGAAGCAGGGCGTTGTTGCTCTTGAGCCCATTCAGCGCGTGATGCAAATAAGCCATGCCAAAGAGGCGGAACAATTAGAACAACATTTACCTTTTTTTGCTTCAGTTGGTTCTATTTCTCCTTATGTGGGTTTATTTGGTACTGTTTGGGGTATAATGACGTCATTTCAGGCTTTAGGTCATGCACAACAGGCGACAATTGCTATGGTGGCACCGGGTATTTCTGAGGCGTTAGTAGCTACAGCACTGGGTTTATTCACTGCAATTCCTGCTGTAATTGCTTATAACCGCTATACAACCAGGGCTAATATTTTGTTAAACCAATACGACTTATTTCAAGAAGAATTAATCTCTCTGATTGAACAACAAACTTCCGGTACTGCAAGAGGATAACTCGTCATGATCAGAACCAAAACCAAGCGAGAGCGTCCGATTTCAGATATTAATGTCGTGCCTTACATTGATGTGATGCTGGTACTATTAGTCATTTTTATGATTACGGCTCCTATGCTAAGTCAGGGTGTCACTGTGGATTTGCCTAAAGCTGCCAGTCAAAACCTACAGCCTACTGAGCGCGAACCTATTATCGTTTCTGTAAATCAACAAGGGACGTATTTTCTTAATATAAGCAGTACGCCCGCAGATCCTATTGAGGCTCAGGCAATGGTGGTGCGCGTTGCTGCTGAATTGGAGTTAGCCAGACAATCCGGTCAGAAACTAAACGTCCTGGTCAAAGGTGATCAGGGCGTCGTTTATGGTAAAGTGGTTCAGGCTATGGCGTTATTAAAGCAGGCTGGAGCAGAACAAGTGGGTCTACTCACTGATTCCACCAATGATGAATCTGAGGTCCAAGCATGACAATTACTTCTGGCTACCGTAATGCTTTTATTTCAGCAATCAGTCTTCATTTATTTCTTATTATCATGTTGTTGAGTGATTCAAGTTCCGAGCGACCGGTGCTTACTAAAGAAATTCAAAATACTCCAGGTATGGAACAGCCACTTGCCGCAACCACTCCGCAACAAGAGATTGTTAAAGCAGTGAGTGTGGATAATAAAGAAATTATGGAGACGGTTAATCGTATAAAGCAAGAGCGGGCCCAACAGCAAAAAGCGGAAATGAATCGGCAAAAGGAACTAAATCATCAGGTAGAGCTTGCCAAACAACAACGGATCAAGGAACAGCAGCAATTGGCCAAATTAAAAGAAGAAGCCAATAAAATTGCTATTGCACGCAAAAAGCAGATTGAAGAGGAAAAAAAGCATTTAAAAGAGCTGGCAGAACAAAAAGCGCTTGAGGCAAAGAAAATTGAAGAATTGAAAAAACAAAAAGAACTCATGGTGAAACAGCAGCAACTGGAAGAAAAGAAACGTGCTGAACTGGCTCAAAAAAAAGCTGAAGAAAAAGCAAAAACGGATAAGCTCAAAGCAGAACAAGTATTGGCGGAAAAAGCTCGTGCCGAAAAAGCTCGAGTAGCTAAAGCTCAGGCAGATTTAGAGAATAAACGCGCAGCTGATGCAGCTGCAGCCAATCAGGCTTCACAGAATGCTGAGAGACAAGCCAGACTTGCCGGGGAAGTTGACAAATATAAAGCACTTATCGTGAATGCAATTGGAAGAAACTGGATATTGCCAGAGAATGTGGATAGCTCGATGTCCAGTCAATTTCGGATACGCCTTGCACCGGATGGCATGGTATTACAAGTAACTTTGACCAGAGGTAGCGGTGATCCGCTGCTCGATCGCTCAGCACAAACTGCCATTTATAAAGCATCACCACTTCCTGTACCAACAGACGCCGAAACGTTTAATTTGTTTCGTGATATCAGTTTAACCGTTCGTCCCGAACAAGTGAGGGGGTAACTCATGATCAATCGTATCGCTACACTTTTTTTATTACTGTTTAGTAATCAATTGCTTGCTTTGGATTTAGAGCTGACTCAGGGGATTAATTCGGCGTTACCAATAGCTATTAATTCTTTTGGTTCTGATAGTACTTCCCAGGAAATAGCACAAGTGCTACAAAACGACTTAACCTTGTCAGGTCAATTTAAAATTATCTCTGGCCCTCAGGGTCCCAATGCGCAATCTTCAGTTAGTACTTTAAAGCAATTAGGTGCGGATAGTGTGGTCACCGGGCGTGTAAACCAAATGGGTAGTAATTATGAAGTACAATTTACCCTTGCGGACGCTGTGGCACACGGTAATATATTGTTAACTAAAACGTATAAGGTTAATGCGCGACAGGTTCGTGCTTTAGCGCATCATATAAGTGATGAAGTCTATCAGAAATTAACAGGTGAACGGGGGATATTTTCAACTCGAATCGCCTATATTTCAGTGCAACGAGGTGGCGGACGTTCACGCTACTCCCTGGAGGTGGCTGATGCAGACGGTCATAATCCTCAAAGTCTTTTAGTTTCGTCAGAGCCCATCATGTCTCCATCATGGGCGCCCGATGGAAAAGCAATTTCTTATGTTTCATTTGAAAAGAAAAAAGCACAAATTTTCACGGTTTCAGTGGAGACCGGTCAGCGGCGATTAATTACCAGTTTTCCAGGTATTAATGGGGCACCTGCATGGTCTCCTGATGGTCGAAATTTAGCTGTAGTCTTATCGAAAAGCGGAACCCCCAAAATATACAATGTAGATTTATCCAGTGGCACTATGAAGCAATTAACATTTGGCGATGCGATTGATACTGAGCCCCGATTTGCACCCGATGGACGCAGTTTATTATTTACCTCTGGACGAGGCGGCTCACCGCAGGTTTATCGTTTGGTATTAGGTAATGGACAGGTAAGTCGCGTTACTTTTGAAGGAAATTACAATGCGCGGGCGTCATACACCCCTGACATGAAAAATATTGTGATGTTGCATCGAGAGGATCGAAACTTTAATATTGGTTTGCAAAGTGCCAGCGGTGGTCCGGTAGCGAGTTTAACCTTCTCAGGCCTTGATGAATCTCCTTCAGTTTCTCCTAATAGCCGATTAGTTCTTTACGCCACTCGTGTTCAGGATAAAGGGATGTTAGGGATTGTGTCTATTGATGGTCGTATTCGAATGAGATTACCTGCTCGTGAAGGAGATGTTCAAGAACCGGCATGGTCTCCTTATTTAGGATGAGAATGCAAAGATTTTTAGTTCTCCTATTCGTGTTACTTATATCTATAAATAGTTATGCGTGGAATGCAGTGGGTCACCGATTGGTGGCTCAGATTGCTTATGATAATTTAACTCCGGCAAGTAAAGCTTTTTGCGATAAATACTCTAAAGGTTATGGTAAAAGCTCCATCCATTCCAATTTTGTAGCCGGTGCAAGCTGGCTTGATGCCATTCGTAGAAAGGACATCCATTGGTATGATGCGTTACATTATATTGATATCCCTTTCTCGGATGATAAAAGTAAGCTTCCACCAGTTCCACAAATAAATGCACTATGGGGTATAAACCAGGCTATTGCTGTGTTGTCCTCAAAAAAAAGCAGCACCTCCGACAAAAAGTTGAGCTTAA
>JAUXYG010000001.1 GCA_030694525.1 Legionella sp.
TACAGTACCACTGCAGCATTAATTCTGTTATGTGCCTCTTAGCACAAAATACTAGAGCAGGACAGTAAGTTATTATGTATTAAAACGATTTAAAAAAACGATTCATTAAATAATGAATCATCTTCATTCCTGTTTTCCAAATATTACGCCAAATAACTCCCTAACTTGCCAAAAAAACTCCTGAGCACGTAAACAGGATACCCAAAGGGTGCTTTTACTTATGGGGTAAGGGGTCGATTAGATGAAATAGTAAACTTACGGTTAACCCAAGGAGGAGAAAACCCTGTTAAAAGCCTGGATAATGTTATTATTCAAAAAAGAAGATATAACCAGCCTGGTTTCTTTATTAGATAAAGAATTGTCGCTTAAGGATAAAAGCCATAAAGTAATGAGTGAGCAGGTTATTGAGGAATTTGCTAATTCCATGTCATCTGACATACGCCTGAAGAAATTGAGGCCTGAAACATTTAATGAGAACAGAGTACTTACAGGGGAGACTAAGGAGCGTTCCTTATCTTCAAAAATACATGAATTCTTTACCAAAATAGCCTCATTATTTGGCAATAATATCGTATCTAAAAGAGTTGAATCATCATTTGGCAGTTTTAAACAAAAATTAAAGGATATTAAAAGTGCTGCAGCTCCCAATGAAGCGGAACATAATGTAGAAAGGGTTGCTGACGTCACTGGACCAAAGTCTTCTCGCTAAACCAGTTAGAATTATTCAACTCAATGAGTAGCAACTATTGAGCTATCATGCAATCAAACAAATAAAGATTGAATTAGTTATTTAGGATTATAAGCTAAAAAAGTTGAGTTAATTTAGTCTGTCCGCTTTCCTCTATTGATACAGGTGGTTGAATAGTATCCTGAGCAAACACACCGTGTTTTTTTAAACAATCAATCACATTTCCTTTATCCACTTCTGTTTTGTTTTTTTCCATAGATTCAATTTTCTGAACTGATCCTTCCAGTCTGGTTACAAACTGTAAGGATAATCTATTCAATTCTCTATTTTGTTCGTTTAATAACGTACTTTGAGTCACTAACTGAGAGTTGATCTCGTTTAACTGCGCATAGTCTTCACTGCATTTTTTTAATTGATTTTTTACCTCATGTATTTCATTTTCGAGCTCTTTAATTTTTAAACTGTATTGGTGGAAATTAATATTGCCCTTTTCAATCATATCCTTTAATTGCAGATTAAATTGAACCTTGGTTTGTTCATCACTGATGGCCAAATGAGACATATGCTGTACGGTTCCCTTTAAGCCATCTATAATGCTGCCGAAATTCTCAGCCATATTTTCTTTTAAATGATTAAGCTTATCGATACTTGCTTTTAAATCCACATTTTCATTTTTAAATTCTTCCACATTACTTTCAAGTTTTTGATTCTCGGCTGTAAATTTTTCTACTTGTTTGGCAATACCAATCCGTATACTGTCTAAAGCTGAAATGACAGCTCCCAGCATATCTCCCAGACTTAAAATTCCTTGTTTTAATTTTTTTTCAAAACCTGCAAAACTAAGATAATGATTATCCAGTACGAGTCCTCCAGCGCCGTAAGTAAAGGCAGTTACACCACCAATTATTAATAAGAAGCCTAAGTGAGCAAAAACACCTGCAACTAAGACGGGGACGGTGAATGCAATTCCACCGATAATTTTTAGCCAAAGCGGTAATTTACCCCATGTTATAGCGAGACGAGATATCCAGCTTTTTTGAATGGCAAAACTATCAACAAGATCATTAAGATTTTTTTTAATTCCGGAAAGACGTTCTTCAACACCATGAAGCGCATTAAGATCTTCTGAAACAGCTGGGGGATTTAATTCCGAAGGTTCCATGCGTTTTTCAGCACTATCTGCCTTTAATTGGTCCGCTATCTCTGATGCATTAGCACCCATCTTCCTCTCCCTGCGATTAAAACCTTCCGTGAGGATATTTTTAAACATAAAGGCCGAATAAGACAAGCACTAATTGTATTTTGATCAAAATATAATTTATTAAATATGCTTGACGAACCTATTTTCTTGATTCATGTAAAGCAAAAATAATTATACATTGATATAAATGAGAAATTAATGTCTATTGTATCAAAAATTGATACACTTACAGAATTGCCTAAACTTTTATGAATTTAAATTCACTTTAACAAATAATTTAATATTTATTACATATAGGAAAATTCGCCAATGACATTCACTATTGGTCAACGCTGGATAAGTAATACCGAATCACAACTTGGGTTAGGGATCATCACTAATCTGCAAGGAAGACAAGTCAGTATCCACTTCCCTGCTGCAGAAGAAGAACGTATTTATGCAATTGATAACGCCCCCCTTAGCAGAATCATGTATAAAGAAGGTGATGAAATAATCACCAAAGACCAACAAAAATTAACCGTCACTGCGATTAATGAACACCAGGGTCTGCTTATTTATTCCGGAGTGGATGAGGACAATGACGAATTCCATATCACCGAAATTTCCCTTAATAGTTTCATTAAACTAAGTACTCCAGAACAACGATTATTCAGTGGTTTGCTAGACAAACTGGATACTTTTAAATTGCGCATTGAAACATTAAATCATTCCAGCCGATTACAACAATCCAAAGCTCGTGGTTTGGTCGGTTCCCGCACCAATCATCTTCCTCATCAAGTGTACATAGCAAGTGAGGTTGCCAAACGCTATGCGCCAAGAGTATTGCTGGCTGATGAAGTAGGTCTTGGTAAAACCATTGAAGCGGGGATGATTCTTCATTATCAATTGCATACTGGGCGTGCAAATCGAGTACTTATTGTTGTTCCTGAGGCTTTGTTACATCAATGGTTAGTCGAAATGATCAGACGGTTTAATCTTTATTTTTCGATTTTTGATCAAAGTCGTTTTGACCTGCTGATAAAAAACCATGCAGATTTCGAAGAAGAATTTGATGATGATGCATTAGAAGAAGAAGAGAATACATTTACGGGTAACCTTTTTGAAACCGAACAACTGGTACTGTGCAGCCTCGAATTTTTATTAAACAATGATGAAGCACGAGAACAAGCCCTGGCTACTGAATGGGATTTACTCATTATCGATGAGGCACATCATCTTCAGTGGTCTGAAGATTCGGTTAGCCAGGAGTATGAATGTGTTGAGCAATTGGCTGCTAAAAGTAAAGGGTTACTTCTATTAACTGCGACTCCGGAGCAAGTCGGAATTGAAAGTCATTTTGCACGCTTGCGACTTCTCGACCCCTCCCGATTCTATGATTTTAATGAGTTTAAAAAAGAAGAGGCTAATTATCAGGAAATTAATCAGTTAGTCCAAGAGCTTATTGCTTATCGCGACGAACACAATACGGACGAAGTACCAACCGAACTAAAATCCCAACTTAAAAAATATACAGATAGTGCTTTATCCCCGAGTATAGAGACAACAATTAAGAACCTTTTAGACCGGCATGGCACAGGCCGCGTTCTCTTTCGCAACACGCGCAGCGCTATTAAAGGATTTCCTCAGCGCCAATTAATTTCTTATCCCTTAACGTGTCCTCCCATTTATAAAGCATTAAGTTCTCAGTCAAGTGGCATTACTTTATGTCCGGAATTAATGCTTGAAGGAGTCTGGATGGAGCACGATCCGCGTGTTACCTGGTTAGTAGCTCTTATTGAAAAACACCATCCGCAAAAAATATTGGTCATTTGCGCCAAGGCATCAACCGCTATAGCCATAGAACACTATATGAAATTAAAAATAGGGATTAGAAGTGCCGCATTTCATGAGAAGCTCTCAATTATTGATAGAGATCGTGCCGCTGCTTATTTTGCCGATCAGGAAGAAGGTGCCCAGACTTTAATTTGTTCCGAAATTGGTAGTGAGGGTAGAAATTTTCAATTCTCACACCACTTGGTTTTATTTGATTTACCATTAAATCCTGACTTATTAGAGCAACGTATCGGCCGCCTCGATCGAATAGGCCAACGAAACACTATCCAAATCCATGTGCCTTATTTACAAAACACTGCTCAGGAAGTACTTTTCCGCTGGTATCATGAGGGCATTAATTTATTTGAAAAAAGCTGCTCTATCGGGTTTACGCTCTATGAAACCTTTAAAGAAAGACTCATTCCGATTCTCTCTTCAGCGATGAATACTATTGAGGAGGAAACACTAAGCGAATTAATTAAAGACACCTCCCTCTATACTCGTAAGTTAAATGAGCTACTCAATGAGGGTCGAGATCGCTTACTTGAAATGAATTCCTGTAATCTTCCTGTTGCAGAGGAGTTGATAGCAGACATAGAGGCGCTTGAAAATACTCTTGAGCTGGAAGATTACATGGCTAATGTGTTTCATGAGTTTGGTGTGGAGCATGAGCCACATTCAGAACATGCTGAGATTCTACGCCCTACGAATCATATGAAGAGTAGTCATTTTCCGGGCTTAAAAGAAGATGGCATGACGATAACCTACTCTCGCGCTAAAGCTTTAATTCGCGAAGACATAGAGTTTCTTAGCTGGGAACATCCTATGGTACATGAAACCATGGAAATGATTCTCGATACCGAATCAGGCAATACCACACTTACCACCATTTCCGTGAAAAGCATTGCTCCGGGAACTTTATTTTTGGAAACCTTTTATACTGTAAATTGCGCTGCTCCCAAACATCTGCAACTTGATCGATTCCTTCCTCTTACTCCGATTAGAATTCTGATGGATGTTACCGGAAAAAATCTGACAAAAATTTTGGATTTTTCCAAATTAAATGCAATGTGCGAACCGGTTAAGCGACACCTTGGTTACCCGATTATCAAGCAGATACGCGAGGAAATTGAGCATATATTGGGTCTGTGCAATGATGAAGCATTAGCATCTATGAACGCGATGTTAGAGAACGGCACGGCAGCTATGAAATCTGCTATTGGTGATGAAGTGAGTCGCCTGGAGGCACTGCAACAAATTAATCCTTCCATCCGGGATGAAGAAATAAACTTCTTTAAAAACCAAATGAATGAGTGCTCTCATTATATTAATAATGCAACGCTTAAATTACAGGCTTTGAGAGTTGTTATAAATAAATAACGGTGTTTTATTTAAGCGCCTCCCTTATGGCGCTTAAATAAATGAATTGAATGAGATTTACCTTAAAAAATTACGGAATCCCAGCCCCTGGTCGATTTGAAATTTCTCCGACTTGCATATAATTTTCATTCCAGGCTTGTTTATAACTGACAGCGGGTACCATTGCGTCTTTGAGAAAAAATGCGAGTTTGTGATTTGGGTGTTGTGATATAAATTGACTTGCCAGTTCATAACATGTGACGGTAGATTTTTCTTTTTTTAATTGGTTGACTAAATTCAGGCTTTCATTGCTTGAAAAGAAACCATTTAATCCCAAAATACCAGATAAACCACATAATCTTACAGATTTGTATTGATGATATTTATCAAGCGCAGTTTTTAAGCTTGAAAAACCCAGGGCTTCGCCTGAATTACTATAAATCGAGTTTTTAGGTGTTTTAGATTGCTCTAAAAATTGGAGACATTTTTTTTCTATAAAATTATAATTCGAATCTTCCGTTTTTTCTGATTGTCTGCTTGATTCAGGAACGTAATAATCTACCCTTATAGAGCGCTTATCTTTAAAGCTATTTTTTAGGGTATCCATAAAAGATTGCGCAGCATACTTTACTGATTCATGATCGAGATCGGTTACATCAAAAAAACAAAGTTTAATCTTACACTTTTTATTTTTTAATAATCCATCCTCAACCATCTTCTGAGCCAGTTGGGGAATGAAAATAATATTTTTTCCATCATTAAATTTTAGATGGCTTGAAGTACTTTCATGTTTTCGAGCAAGATTACTGCTTAATTCTTTTGCGATTGGGTTTAATGGGCCAGGTTTACCAGGTATAAGCACATAGATAGTATCATTGGTTGGGGGTAATTTCTGGGGAGCTACTTCTTTATTTCCAGAATACAATATAGTTACTGGACGGTTCTGATTTTTACTTACCTTCTGCCAGTCATTCCAGGGGGATACTAGTTCTTCCTTAGATTCTGTATTAAATGGTACATATAAAAAATCTGTCATAAAGCCCTCGCAGTCACTTAAGTAACATTTAAGTAAAGATTTGTATGAATCATACATAAAAATGGGCTTTTTGTAAACAATTTTTGTTATTTTAAATCATTGGAATTAAGGGGTGTCACTTAAAGTGATAATTTAATAACGGTTGGATGTTCATTTGTAAATAGGCGCTATTTGCTAACGGACAATAGCGATTAAAACATTAATGATGCAAATATTATGATTAATCCAGACCAGTTGCCACAGGATTAACCCCAATGTCTGGATTAATCCCGCAATCATCCAGAAGTTTAAGTAAATTATTTCCCTTACGAGTTAAGCGCTTCACACAATACTCATCAAGATAACTTTTTAATACATAATAATAATCAGGAAGAATTAAAATCTTCAATATTTTTTCCGCTCGGTCTATATGTTGCGTATTCCCATGATCACAGGCTTGAAATAGTACCCCCCCAAGCATCGCTGCAATACTGGCTTTTCGTTCCCGGCTGGCTAAATAAAATCGTTGTATACATTCATCGAGTGCACGGTCTTTATCCCATTCGACCCATTCATTGTAAATTCTCAAGGCAATATGAGAATCGAATTCTCCTGTACTCGTGGTTTCTTGCATAACATAAGCCACGGGAAGAACAGCCTGAACATTAGCCCAAGAGCAGTTGCCACTAATTTGCGAACTTATTGGTATTTGAGCTATCGGGAGTAAACCTAATTGCTGATTGATCACATGATGAAAATAACGACGATTTTGTTTTTTATATAAAAAACTCTGAATGAAGGAGATATTAATTGCCTCAGGTCGAGTGATTCGATAGATATTCACACTTCCTTCCTGCAAACTGTTCTCCCCTCGGTCAATTTTAGCCCACCATTGATGAAAACGGACAAAGCATAGTGCATGACCTCGGCTAGCCGCAGGGAGGATAAGCATAGGCGATTTAAGCAGTAAATTAATGCGCTGAAGTTGGTTTTCGCTTAATCTGGGTAGATGCTGGTATTGCAACAGTTCCGCAGCAACGGTGAACGCATCCATAATAGTATGAATTAGAGGAAAAAAATCACGCAAATGGCGCGTAGAATAACTGCTGATAAATCGGCGCAATGAATCTTTTAATACTGCGACGGTGAATTCGAGAATAAAACCTTCATAATCCAGCTCAATAAACTCACCATAGGCATTTACTATATCGACATCCCCCTGTAGTTCAAAGCGATGACCTAAAAGTTTGCCGTTTATAAAATCCTGCGCAAAATCCAGCTTTGCCCCATGATGGTACAGTAAATGTTTTAACGAATCCTGGCCACGAAGTACCGGGTATACAAGAACTGAAAGACCGTTACGGGTGTATGCGTTGGGATCGGCATGATGCGTTAATAACAATCGCGTCATTTCCAAATCATTATTATCGACAGCCCAATGCAATGGAGTACGTCCGGTCACATCGGGTTTGTTAACATCTACTTTGCGAGCAATGAGTTGTTCGGCAATTTTAATTTGACGTGTAATAATACTTTCAATTAAAGGCGTAAAGCCATATTCATCAATATCATCTAATGACTCACCCTCACGTAAATAGGCCTCAAACTCAGGCATTCTTTGGTTAATTATGTCATTAGCTATAGTCATCTAGGGTCCTTTAGGAGTGGGGGCAGAATTAAATCGGGGCATATTCCCCAAGCGCAATTGTTTTTCCATCTCCTGTTCTCTCTTTTCATTATCAAACTCTCGACGTGCCTCACTGTTTAGTGGTGGTTCAGGATTGAGGTTTGGATCAATGCCATCAAATCGCTGACTATCCAGTTCGGGATGTTGCAATATATTATTTTGCAATTCACCTTCTGGACTTTGTTGTATCTCATCGAGCTGAGTATGATTGCGTGCTTTTACGGAGGCAAGTTGCCTCTCACCCTCTTGTTCAGCTAGGCGTCGGCTTCGCTCCATAGATTTGGTTTCGGCTATTAAAAAAGTCTCACTCCCTGCTTTTGGAGGGTGTCGAACGGGCAAATCAGTTTGGTATTCCCTTTGTAACAATACATAAACAGCTTCTAACCCTCCATCTTTGGCTTGGGCACTATGAAATGCCAAAACTTCTTTAAATTGAGGCAACCAGCTATTAATTAAATTTTTTAAAGGGGGTTTTTTATGTATCAAACGTTCTTTACCAAAAATAATTAACAGACATCGTTCGTGTTTTTTGGCATGAAGTTCAATAAAATATTGTAACGCTTTGCGCGCAGCATCGGCTTTTAACCCTTGAATATCTAAAATATCTTCAATATGGATTTGACCATTTTTTAACTCTTGAAAACGCTGGGTTTTGAGAGAGGCAGGGTTAAAAGATAATACTGTATCCTCAAAGACAGGATCTTTAATTACATCTGATAATAAATATTTTTCTTCTGTCATTTCTTTCTAAAATAAATAATTATAATCAAAGTATAACTTAGGATGAGGAAAGTAGGGATGTTTTTATGTTCGAATTATATCCTGAGCGTTGATTTTTAAAAGCACTCTGAAGAAATTAATCTTCGGATATCTATGGATAATCAGGCTCTTAATGATGAGATCACTGGATACCGCGAACAAGTCGCGGTACGTAGGGGGTAAGGATGTCCTCAGAAGTGTTTGCGAGATCCAGTGGCTTCCTCAAATGGCTATTTTTGTTACAGCCTTCCGGCTTGTTCGCGTTAGATAACAATTGGGCTATCACCTAGCCGGAACTAGTGTACATTTCAAGACCCCTACGTCCCGCGACTTGTTCGCGGGATCCAGTGGTTTCCTCAATTGGCTATTTCGTTGCAGCTTCCGGCTCGTTCGCGTTAGATGGCAATGGGGCTATCACCTAGCCGGAACTAGTTTACATTTCAAGACCCCTACGTCCCGCGACTTGTTCGCGGGATCCAGTGGTTTCCGGCTATTTTTGTTGCAGCCTTCCGGCTTGTTCGCGTTAGATAACAATTGGGCTATCACCTAGCCGGAACTAGTGTACATTTCAAGACCCCTACGTCCCGCGACTTGTTCGCGGGATCCAGTGGTTTCCGGCTATTTTTGTTGCAGATTGATGCTGGAAACAATTATATTTTTTGAGCGGCTAACATCTTAACTCTACTTTAAATATTCTTTTTGCAAAATTTCTGCAATTTGCACTGCATTGGTAGCAGCGCCTTTACGAATATTATCCGCCACCACCCATAAATTTAAACCGCAGGGATGTGAAATATCCTGGCGAATTCTGCCCACAAAGACCTCATCATGCCCTACAGCATTTTTCAACGCGGTGGGGTAATGGGATTTATCGATATTATCAACAACCTTAACACCTGGGGATTTAACAAGTAAGGCACGAGCCTCAGCTGCGGTCAATGGTTTTTTTAACTCAACATGAATGGCTTCAGAGTGACCGTAAATGACTGGAACCCTGACTGCAGTTGGGTTTACCATAATGGACTCATCTTCCATTATTTTACGCGTTTCCCAAACCATCTTCATCTCTTCACGGGTATATCCATTTTCTTCAAATTGATCGATATGAGGAATCGCATTAAAAGCAATTTGCTGTGGATAAACCTCGCATTTTGCGGGTCGGCCATTAAGCAGATCACCCATTTGTGCAATGAGCTCACTAACCGCTTTCTTACCTGTACCAGAAACTGATTGATAAGTAGCCACGTTGATCCGCGAAATTCCTGCCGCGTCATATAATGGCTTTAAAGCGACAACCATTTGAATGGTGGAGCAATTGGGGTTCGCGATAATTCCTCTTTTCGAATAATCCGCAATCCGCTGAGGATTGACTTCAGGAACCACTAAAGGAATATCGTCTTCATATCGAAAACAGGACGTATTATCTATAACGATACATCCTGCTGCAACAGCCTTTGGAGCATATTCCTTCGATATGGAACCTCCTGCTGAAAACAAGGCAATATCGACCAGACTAAAATCAAATTCAGCTAAATCCAAAACTTCTAAATGTTGATTTTTAAAATAGACCGTTTTACCTGTTGAGCGAGAACTTGCCAAAGGATAAAGGTTTTTAAGGGGGAAATTTCGTTCCTCCAAAACCGTTAAAAAAGCTTCCCCTACAGCGCCAGTAGCACCGACAATGGCTATATTTAATTTTCTGCTCATACAATAACCTCTTGATTCATAATAATTAATTTAATAGGGTGGATGCATACATTTTAATGGTCACCCAATGCCTTCTGGCGTAAATAATGGTCCATTAATACCAAAGCCATCATCGCCTCAGCAATAGGAACTGCACGAATTCCTACACAAGGATCATGTCGCCCCTTAGTGACTACAGTTACTTCCTCACCCTGTATATTTACCGTTTTACCAGGGGTAGTAATACTGGAAGTAGGTTTTAACGCAATACTGACTTCAATTACCTGCCCGGTTGAAATTCCTCCCAATATACCCCCTGCATTATTACTTAAAAACCCTTTTTTGGTCATTTCATCACGATGCTCGCTACCTAACTGGGTCACCGAATCAAATCCAGCACCTATTTCAACCCCTTTAACCGCGTTAATGGACATCATGGCAAACGCTAAGGTCGCATCGAGCTTATCAAAAACGGGATCCCCCAAACCTGGAGGAACGTTTCTTGCTCTAATTGTCACACGTGCACCGACTGAGTCGCCCTGTCTTCTAAGGCTATCAATATAATCGGCTAAATCCTCGAGTTGAGTTGAGTTGGGACAAAAAAATGGATTATTATCTATTTCGTTTTCATCAACAAAATCAAGTTGTAAATCGCCCATTTGTTGTAAAAACCCAACAATTTCCACTTGTAAATGGCGTTGTAGATACAATCGCGCTACGGCACCCGCGGCAACTCGCGCGGCGGTTTCTCGAGCTGAGGAGCGGCCCCCTCCCCGATAATCACGATAACCGTATTTTTTTTGGTAAGTATAATCGGCATGTCCTGGGCGAAACAAATCTTTAATCGCTTCATAATCGCTTGAGCGTTGATCAGTATTATGAATCAGCAATGCGATTGGAGCACCAGTCGTTTTTCCGGCAAATACACCGGAGAGGATTTGTACTTTATCCTCTTCCCTTCTTTGCGTGGTATATTTGGATTGCCCCGGTTTTCTTTTGTCTAAAAAAGGCTGAATATCGTCCTCGCAAAGAAGCATTCCCGGGGGACAACCATCAATGATACAGCCGATAGCCGGTCCATGGCTTTCCCCAAAAGTAGTGACGGAAAATAATGTTCCAAAAGTATTCCCTGACATGCCCCGCTCGCTTTAGTTAAAATACTCTTTTAATTGTTGCTTGGTTAGTAGAAAAACACCGTGGCCACCATTACTCATTTCGAGCCATGTAAAAGGCACTAAAGGATAGGCATCACACAAGGCATCTTCACTATTACCAACTTCAACGATTAAAATACCATGATCACTTAAGTAATCATGGGCGTTGTTTAGAATTTTTTCAACAACTGCCAATCCATTATTGCTGGTTTCAAGAGCTAATACAGGCTCATGTCGATATTCGTCAGGTAAAGTTTGCATTTCTTCTTTCCCAACATAAGGAGGGTTACTAACGATTATATCGTACTGAATATGTGGCACTTTACTAAAACAATCCGATTCAATTAAAGAGAGTTGATCCTCTACACCTAAAGTGTCAGAGTTTATTGCGGCTACCGCTAAGGCTTCACTGGAAATATCAACCGCATCTACCGCAGCATCAGGAAAGGCATAACAGCAAGCAATGGCAATACACCCGCTTCCAGTACATAAATCCAGAATATGGGTCACCTGATCTGGATCAATCCAGGGAGAAAATTGATTATAAATCAACTCTGCAATAGGTGATCGTGGGATTAATACGCGCTCATCTACATAAAAAGGAAGTTCATAAAAATACGCTTCCTTGATTAAATAGGGCACAGGTACTCTTTGGTTAATTCGTTTATCGAGTTGTTGGCATAAATGCTTTTTTTCACTGCTGGTCAAGCGCGCATTTAATAACATGGGATCAATGTCATAAGGCAAGGATAAGCTTCTTAAGATTAATGAGCGCATGTCTTCCCAGGCATTTTCAGTGCCATGACCATAATATAGGTGAGCCTCTTCAGCGCAAGATAAACTAAAGCGTAAAAAATCAAGAACGGTTACAAGTTCTTCTGTTTCTTTCATAATATAACTACTCATTAAAACTCCACTTTACCTCACGGTATTAACTCTTTACCATCTGGTCATTGAAAAGTGCAAATTGTACTCCAAGTTTGAAAAGATTTCCTCCTTTCTGCAGGTTCTATCAGTTATACTTTGAGTATATTTATTCAATAACTGCGATTATGGCTGATGATTTTATGTCTGAGGAAGACAAAGCTCTGTTTCGAGACCATATGCGGACAGTGAAACCCCTAGCCGAGAAAATAAAGCGGGCTAAAATGAGTACCCCTGCTCCTGCAATTCCTCCTAAAAAAAGAACAATAATAAATTCTCCAACCCCTGCACCCAATAATGACAGCACTTTTTTGTCGGATTACATTACTGACCAGGTTTTATCAGATACCGTGTTATCTTTTTGCCATCAAAGTGTTCCTTCACAACGCTTTCGTGCATTACGTAATGGTGAAATAGCGTGGGAAAACCGGCTTGATTTACATGGATTTAAAAGTGAAGCGGCTCGGGACTCATTATCTCAATTCATCAGGACACAGAGCAAAAATAATAAACGTTGTTTACTGATAATTCATGGTAAAGGCGGGCATCAAGGCGCCCCTCCGGTGATTAAAAATCTGGTGAACCGTTGGCTCCCTCAATTTAATGAAGTATTGGCATTTCATAGTGCTAAAGCAAAAGATGGTGGTCATGGTGCGGTATATGTTCTGTTGCGAAGAAACCGTGATACGGAATACAACGAATAAACCACACACGAGTCAACCCTTTGAAATCAGGCTAATTACTAATTTAAAAAGCTATTTTTTTTGACCACTTACCGATTGCTTTGTTTTCGGCGCCCTCACCTGGCAAAATTCTTTAACCTGTTCTTTGCATTCTTCATATAAACGATCCAGTTTCTTTTGATAAACACTTATATATCTTCTTTGTTTGATCATATTTAACCTCCTAAGGCAATTAAAAAATCACTTTTCACTGATAACATATTCTATTTGTTCAGGTGATCTTGCTTTTTTAAGTAAAACCCCACTGACTTGAGATAAATCGTTGTGCTCACAAATTAAACTAGAATTTCGTAAATCAAATTGAATTGCAATTAGTTTATTTGGTACACTCTGTGTATGAAACAGAATCTCCCCGGATATAGGTATTCCTTGATCACTATGGTTTACTCTAAATGATTGAGTTGATTTTCCTTTAAGTTTCTGCAAATTGGTTGGCAGGAGTTGGGCTCCATCTAAATTAAACCGCGTCACTAACAAATCATCGCTCAACTGATTTTCCAGACTAATGGTAAATCCATCACACGGAGCTGAAGCGTATACCCAATTAATTGCCAAAAAGTAGAGAGCACTAAATAATTTAATCGATTTCATACATACTCCTTATTTTTTACACGCAAATAGGACGCTATGCGAATATTATTATAAAGGTGACAAATAAATATTACTAAATAGTGACAATGATGTCAAAAAATGTGAGATAATCCGTGTATATTAAAACCAGACAATCAAAACATTCAACCCGTGGAGATTTCTTGTCATGACTCTATTTAAATCCTCTGTAAATGGCATTGGTACGGGCGCAGGAGTGGCATGGCCTCTTTTTGGGATCGTTTTTGGAGCTATTGGTGGAACTATTGGAAGTCCAGTATCACTGCTTTTAGGTTTAGGCTCTATTCTTTTATTTCTCACCGTAACTTTGTCAGTTGCCTATTTTTCTTACAAAGACGCTAAAAATGCTCAAAAGGATGCACAGAACTCTATTAATAAGAATCAAAATAAATTACTGGAGAGGATAGAAACCTATTTAGCATTATTAAAGAAAAATGGAGTAGAACATATTCAGGAACAAATTAAAGCAAATTTCGAAAAAATTAATCGTTCCAATCCCCAATCTGCAGTAATTCCCTTGCTAATCGCTCTTAAAAATTACACCATCAATGACTTTATTAAGGAGCTTTCGGTTAAAGTGTCACAAGCACCCATATCAAGCTCAACGTTAGTCATTAAAGGTTTTTTTGGGTTTGTTGGAACATTTGGCTCAATTGCAGGGTGCAGTGCTGGAGTTGCGGGATTATTAACAGGTTTGGGGCTATTTAGCAGCTTCGCGGCTTTTCCAGTCACTGGGTTCTGTCTCTTGGGTGCCGCAATTTTTTTAGGAGTAGTCGCCGCTCGTCGTGCCGTAACCGAATATAAAAGAGAGTCCGCACATCAAGAAATGAATATCCAGATAAAGAATATAAATAAAGCGCTTATTCCATTAATTGAACGTAAAAATTCTCAATCCATGGAATCTTCTAAAATTATAGAAATCGAAAAATCAAAACGAAAAGAGTACCCTTTTGATTTAAGAGTTAATTCTCTACCCTCTTCAAATCATCCATTTTTTAAACCAGCATGCCTCAACTCTGAATTAATTTCATCTCAATCATACAAACCTTGAAACCCAGGTAGTTATTGCAGCGGTGATACCGCAAAGGAATGCACCCCACCCCCAATCCATAAATGCGATACCTACGGGCCAGTCGCGAAACAATGCAAGACAGGTAAAATCATATACCCCATAAATGATTGCACCCATTAATGCTCCATATAATAATGCCCAAAGTACGGAGCCATTAGCCATGGGGAGCACAAAAACAACCAATGCTAAAGGAAGCAATATGTAAACAATAGCTGTGGCCCACCATATGGGCTGCAATTGCCCCCCTTCCATTCGTAACCACGGAGCATACTCTTTAAAATAAAGACTTTTAGCAATAACACCAAGCCATAACATATCTAAAATTAAAAGGACCACTAAAGCGATAAAAAAAAGTTTGGTAAAATACATGATTATTCTCCATTTATCATCCTGAGGTAGTTTATAAGCCTAACCACCGAATAAAACGATTAGTTGCTTTCAACTTGACCCCGGATTTTTCCTCAAAATTGACCACATAAGTAGAATGAGGACTCTCCTCTGAATTAGCCACCGAATTAACCAAAATGGTTTTGATTTTACCTAAATTAACAATTTTCATTTGTGTTTCATAAGTTCCACGCACCATATGCAATGTAGGAACTACGAAGTTAACCGAGTTTAAACCCTCACGATTATCCTGTGCGACCAATTTCCTGACTTCATTGGTACTTAATGCCACAAACTCGGCATGATTTATTTGTCGGCGTAACATACGCTCTAAAGGTACCTGCGTATGGAATATACGCTCATAGCTGTCCGCGGCCATTACCAAAATAGGTTCTTCCTCTGCGCGAAAATTATCCTTGTTAATATCGGCAAAGAGCACTTCATCCCGCAATGCCTCATCAGGTAATAAAGGTTTGGTTTGAGTGGTCCTATTGACGATGTTTGATGCAGTATTCATTTTATCGCAATTTAAATATTTGGATTTTCCAAACCAGTCATCATTAGGGTAATAAACCACAAACAAGGATTTATCTTTAATCGTATTAATAATCGGCTTATATAAATCCAAAGGAACGGCAGGACATCCCCAGCTTCGACCGGGCCTACCATATTTCTTTATAAAATTCTCATCCATGTACCAGCCACCATGCATTACAATGGAGCGGTTAAAAGCATTATCATTAAAACTCTTATCAAGACCTTCCAGACGCAGGGATAAACCTTCGCGACCATAATATGCTTTTTCGGTTTTATAAACACCCATACTGCTCGCTTTGCTATTGTTTTTATTCGAAAAAGTATCAGTTAGCAGAGTTCCTGATTTAATTCCATGTGATACGTAAGTATGAAAAAGAAGTTTCTTTTCTCTTAAATTAAAAACCCATAACCGCTTCTGATTTGAAGGTAGAGAATAATCAATGACCGACAATATATTATTACGCTCTTCTGTATACGCTGCAGCGCATTTCAGAGCAGTTAGTACCTTGTTAATAACTCCTTCATTCAAATCAGGAGCCTGGGTATGAAGCATTTCCTCAATTTCACTCAAAGACGGGTTGATTGATGGAATTTCACTAGGAAGGACCACCTTAAAATTGGCTAATTTCTCTTTTAATCCATCAAAAGAAGGCAGAAAAAAACCTGATAGCTGAACTGCTAACACCAATAGCAGAGAGTTAATCATAGTATTTCCTTGATTTAGCTGGCTTTATTATTAATTGTTATACTAATTAATATAGCTCAATTTCAGGCAAAATGATTTTTATTTATTTTTTTAGATCTTAAAATGAGCAGTAAATTTGGACCATCGGCGGGGGTACAAGATAATTCGAAAAATAAGGCACTATATAACTATATAATGCCTTATTAGTATGAGTTATTAATTAATAAATAATTAATTCATGCGGGGTTGCGCTTGATGCGCAGCTGGAGAGGGTTCTTTTCCTTCAATAAGCGCATCTCTGATTATTTTTGCATTCATAAAATGAACCACAGAATCAATTACATTGGCGGCAAGCGGAAGACTAGAGAGGCCTGAAAGTGTTAGACCCCCTATATTTACAACCTGAAACCAGTTAGATAATACCGCAATACACCCAATGAACTCACTGGTGTCTTTATCGAGTGATGCAACATATTTTGTTAAAGCCAGTGCGGATGTAAAATGCGTTAAGAAATCAGCCATCATTTCCCAGGCATTGTCTTGAGGATGGGTGAAGAATTTAGTGAAACCTAAAATAGTAGAGAATGTATTTACCGCCAGCGCAACCTTCAATTTTGTATTTTCTTGAAAAAACCAACCCATTTAAACTTTCCTTATTTATTTAATTTGGGCGTATATTAAACAGTATTTAAAAAATAAATTCAAGTTTTTAATTTTTTATCAAAACTTGAAAAGAAGTACTGCCCCTTAGTTTAAACCAAGAAGCAGTTATAAATTAACGATAACAACGCAGTCTGCCGTTGGCATTTCGCCAGCAGCCAGGATGGAAGGGTGCAGGGGTGGAGAATGCGCCAGGATGGTTTAAGATACAGCCACCATATATGCTCTGATGATACCCAAATCCACAGCCTTGCGCCGCATTAGCGACCGAAAAAGCAGCTGATCCAATGTAGAAAAATGATAAAACACCCAAAACTTGCAGTAATTTAATAGTCTTATTTAAGTAAATAATCACAACATCCTCCTTGAGTTAATTATTCCCTCATGAGAAGTATAGAATTATTTTATCAATTTGCGCTATTTAAAAACAAAAATAAGCAATATCAGGCACAGTAAAATTTAACTTTGATTAAAATTGCTTAAAACAATTTTACCTCGAGTTAAACCACTTTCTATCTGTGCATGTGCTTTAATTAAATTTTCAGCATTAATGAGACCAACATGACCCGCAGAAGTAGTTTTAATTATTCCTTCATCCACTAGTCGTGCGAGTTCTGTTAATATTTCTTGCTGGCGAATCATATCTGGAGTCTTATACATCGATCGGGTGTACACCATTTCCCAATGAATAGAGATGCTTTTTAATTTAAATAATTTAATATCCACATGTTCGGGACTGTCAATTAAAGCAAATTTGCTTTGCGGTTTAAGGACATCAACAAGAGCCTTAACGTGATCATCAGTATGGGTAAGACTTATTACGTAATCCACTTCGGGATGATTTAAGGCGTTTAATTGCTCACCAAACTCTTTAGAGTGGTCGATTACATAATGCGCTCCATTATCAAGAATCCATTGGGCAGATTCTGGACGAGATGCGGTACCGATGATAGTGAGCTTCGTCAGTTGACGCGCTAATTGTACTAAAATAGAGCCAACTCCACCTGCTGCTCCTGTAATCAGTAGCGTTCCTTTGTCCTCAGCAGAAAATTTTAAGCGGTCGAATAATAACTCCCAAGCGGTCAAACCAGTGAGGGGTAATGCAGCAGCCTCCTCAAAACTCAATGATTTGGGCTTCTTGGCAACAATACGTTCATCTACCAATTGGTATTCGCAGTTTGAACCGGGACGCGTTAAATCTCCAGCAAACCATACTTCGTCACCCGGTTGAAAAAATGTCACATCACTGCCCACTTCAACTACCGTCCCCGCGGCGTCCCAACCTAAAATTCGTGAAGTTTTTTCCTCTGGTGGAATGTTTAATCTCATTTTTGTGTCAATAGGATTTACTGCAATAGCTTTGATTGCAACAAGGACATCATGTCCTTTCGCTTTGGGGACAGGAAGGTCTAAATCGACCAGGGCATCCTTTTGATCTATAGGCAAACATTGATAATAACCCACTGCTTTCATTTTTATCCTTAAAAATAATTGATAAATCATTGTATGATGGGTCTTGTTTTGAAACAAATTTATTTATAACCAATTCATGATCAATTTCTATTCCTCACCTATTTAACCTTTATATTAATGCTACGAAAATAATCATTTGTAAAAATATTTATACTAATTTAAAATGGCTAAATTGTTAGGTACAGGATAATTAGTAATACCCGAGCAGTGTATTGACCGAGTTTACAGAAAAATATATTACGGATAATTATAAGCAGTTGATTTTAATAATTTATTTTTTAATGTAACAAAAATATATTAGATTATAGAATAAAAAATAGTCAATAATCTAAGTATATGACAAATCTGGACGTACTATTATGCCGAGAACTAAGAAGCCTAGATTAGCAACCATTGCAGAACCACAAAATGATTCGTCAAATAATACTCATTTATTACCACAAGTCCATGAGCTTATCACTGAAATTGAAGCATCAATTGACGCGGATTTGAAAAAAATATATGAGTTTAACAACCGAAGGCTCAGGATTTTTGACCATAATTTGTTCGCCCAGGATAAATATAAATACCTGATAACTGTCAGCCAAGCTATGGAACAAGCTATCTACCCAATTAATGAAAAAATTGACCATTGCTCCTCGAGCACTGGAGATTTTCTGATTCAACTTCTTAAAGAGAAGCAAAAGATAATCCACCGTTTCGCACAACTGTGTGAACCTGAATATGAATTCCTACGCGCTCTGGAACATGAAGCGTACCCAAATGAAGTAAATCAACATAAAATTGATAAAATTTACTACAATATTTCAGCACGCGTTTCGCTGTTAGCTGAAAAGCTGAACCGTTTGGAATCCGAATTACCACCAGAAAATTTACTCCAGAATGAGTTGTCCAGCTTACAAAGCCAGGTGGCATCGATTAACACAATTATGGCACAGCTCGATCAAACGGATTTGTCACCATTAAACGAAACAAGTTACAGCCAGTTTATGCATGCAAAAAATAACGTGATGTACTACGAAGAACAATTTTATCGCACTCATGAGTTGTTAATTACAAAACTTCAAGTTCAAAAATATAATAATGAAGTATCCCATTTAATTTATGATCTGCGACAAACTTATTACACCGTATATAGCCTAAGTAAGCGATATCAGCAGGTAGAGCTGATCAATGAACTCAATGCCTTTTTGTCTGATGACAATGGATTATTTAAATTTGACTTTAAAAATGCCGAGTTAAGCGAGGCTAACACACAATATTTAGCATCGTTGTCTCTGAAAAAAGAGGAAATTCAACAGGTTCATTCTTCGATGAAGGCAATAATCAATAAACACCTTGAACGTTTTAAAAATATTGAACAAGGTATTACTTTTTTGAGTGCTCGAACCCAGATCCTAGGTGCACTGAGTAATCATTCGCTAAACAATTTCAAAGCATTAGAGCAAGCAATATTGCATCCATACAACAATCCCGTAACCAGCCCGCTTGTAGCAGAGAAAAATGCCTCTTATCTACATACGCTTGTAACCAATGATTTCTTAAGAGATGATTTATTGAAGCAATGTGCAGGGGCAAAGCGTTACATTGAGGAATTTTATAAAAATGTTCCTGCAATAGAACACAATGCGACTCACTTCATCTATAATGACAAGTCTTATCTTCTGGAAGAATCACCACTTGCACTGCAATACATCGAAGAACGTGCCAGAATAATAATTGCCTTGAGTAAAGGTGACAATCCATCTGACGATTATAATTTGTCCTACAGCAAGCTCCTAGAAGCTCAAAACAAACTGAATAATTATCTTTCCAAAAAAGAAATACTTGAAAGGCAACAGGCGACGCTGAACCAGCTGTCCACTGAGGTAAAAACCACTCTTTCAAACATCCCTTTAATGACCAATTGTGTATCTCAAGCAAAACTCAATCAAAATTTTCGGATATCAATTAGGGAGCTTTATTCAGAAATTAAACAAAAAATAATAAGCTGTACGATTCAAGATATCAGCACCAATGATGAGCAAATAACTAATTTTCGCAAACGATATGAATTTTTATCCTTATCTTATGAAGAAAAAAGTCAGATCAATAAACAAATTGAAACGTTACAACAGGATTTGAGTTCAAAAACTAAAGCTCTGGAGAATATCCATGACATCTACTTAACTATTATAAGTAGTATTCGAGATGAGATAAATCGTATTTTACACTCTGAGGGCAGGGATCGTCGCATTACAATACTCACGAAACTAAAACTGGATATAGAAAGTAAAATTTCAGAGATTCAACCCATAACCACACAACTAACGGATATCAATTCAACAATAAGCGAGCCCGCTGCCATTGAAAGAAACCGACAAAAACTTTCTGATCTTTCTGATGTGATTAGGGATATTAATATTAAAGCCATTAATGATATTCAGAGAATTTTAGCCGATGATGCCATTGCTGAACTAACTTATGCCATACAGAATTCACTATTCGCTTTTATAAATCGCTACATTTTGCGGCCATTAATCGCGATAATTTCTAAAGTATCGCTCATGGCTAATTTAACGAATAAGCCTATTCGTCACTGCCATCGTTTGTTTAATCCATCCGATTCGGAAGGACTCCTTAAAGATTTAAGAGACAAAATAGAAATTTCTCCTCCAGCTGCGTAGCTGGAGTAGTTAAGTTATGTGCTTTGACTTACTACAACAGAACGTGGTCGGGCATTATTTCTAAACTCAAGTAAATAAATCCCCTGCCAGGTTCCTAGCAACAGTTTTTCTCTTTCAAATGGAATTGTCAATGAAGTAGCGCATAAAAGGGATTTAATATGAGCAGGCATATCATCAGGGCCTTCTTCATTATGTCTGTAATGGGCCGCTTCGGGTACAATTTTATTAAAAAACTGCTTTATATCATACAGTACGTCATCTGATGCATTTTCATTGATAGCAAGAGCCGCAGAGGTATGTTGAATAAATAAATGCAGTAATCCAGACCCGCGAAGTTCTAATTGATCCAAAATCTCTTGGGTGATGAGATGCACTCCATAAGGTTTTGCTGCCAGCTGAATTATTTTATGCTTTATCATTTGAACCTTATTTGCTACTTATAATATAAGTTACATACTCTGAGGGCAATTCCAGGCCCGGGACATAGGGAAAAGGCGTTCCCAGCCCCTTGAAAGTTTAAATATAGGCTAAAATGAAGCGAAATAATAGATCTGGTCTCGATGAACTTTAGCGTTTAAACTTATTTTAGGACAACATTATGGCATGTTATCAATTGATCGAATGATTCACCACGTCCCTGTACACGATTCGCAATATAGAAATCAAAATTGACACATGCCCAGTTTCAGGAAGAAACATGAGAAAAACTTTATTCGGTACGGCCAGTAATGATTTTAACTTAAAAATGACTCAATGTATTAAAGAAATACAAAAAATTGATTTTAAAGTGGAAAACTATCCTTTAATACTAAATAAATATATAAAATTACTTGAAAATGCCTTTCTTAATAAACAATTCGAAAACTTGAATCAATCCCTTAAAGATAGCCTTCACTTGAATTATAAAATGTTGCTTAACAGATTAAATGAATCGGAGTGCTGCATTCAAATTCCCTCAGTAAAAGACCTGTCCTATATGACCGGAATGCTTGCAGGAGAGAACGAGGATCAAAAAGAACGCCTTACTCATATGATCCAAACGGTGCAAAAACATTCTGTATTTCCACTAGTTACTACAGACACTAGTAACATTCCGAAATTTTGGCAGGATTTGTTTGAGCTAATTGATAAAGGAACTATGGATGGCCATATTGCTAAAATCTTAAAACATCTGCGACAGATACCTCGCGACAATGTTTTAAACCGCTCAATCCTGGAGGTTCATCCCATTGGTTATTTAGAACAAGTGATTCAATGGACCATCAAAGCCAAAAAAGAAAACACACTCAACCTGAATAACGATATTATTATTACACCTAAAACATTTGAGATCCTAATCAAAGATATTATAACCACGTTATTAAATCCCGCTAAAATTAAATTTTCCTTTGGTTTACCTTCTCACCATGCCTTTAATTCAGAGGCTTCAGGATTCTGCGTGTTCAATAAAACAGCAATTGTTCTCCACTATACTCACTTGACCCAGCAGTCACCCATTAAGCATGTCATTATCGGAACTGATGTCAATCGAGATAATGGACTATGTCATGTTTTACGCAAAGGTGATGATGATCTGGATATTTGCCATGTCGATATCTTTGATTCCAGAGTGTATCCCAATCAGAATGAGGCCATCATAAATAAAGAATTTAAGACCCACAAAATAGTTAAAGATTCGGTTAGTTCATGGAGTAGTTCAAAATATCGCTATTTTGTCGTTGATTTAAGTAAAATTAAACGAATTTCTACTTCAATGACTATCCATCCTGCACTTGATTTTGCATTAAACATACTATCGGACAAAATTATTGAAGCCCAAAATAACAATGAAAAAATAATGCTTTATCTTCCAACAGGTTGGGATTCACACCAAAATGAAACCGCTTATTGCAGTCAATATTTTGGCAATAAAAAAATGACTCGTACGGAAAATACCCTATGTCGCTTTAATAATCAGGACATGCTTTTATTTTATGAAAGAATTTGTAACTTTTATTTAGAATACCCCCATATCATTGCGGGAATTTATTGGGGGCTTGAGGGGGGCTATAACACCAAAATGTACGAGCATCAGATTCAACTCATGCTTGAGATTGTCGGAAATCAATTGGCTGAATGCAACAATAATTCACAGGTCAACCCAATGGAAATGTAAGACCCTCACATTTATCTTCCACTACATTTGGCTCGACTCAGAAGCCAATAACTTAGGAATTAATGTCTTCATCCTCTGCAGATTCAAGATGAATGGTGCGGAAAAACAAATGAATTATCGGTGATAACATAATCACGATTATTGCAATAAAAGCTAACCCGCTAAAGAGGGCGTAACAGCCAGCAAAAATTTTTCCTGGTGTAGTAACCATCGTTGTCGCAGGGCCCATGCCAGAAAGAATCATTGAGGCATTTAAAAAAGAGTCAAGCCAGGACATTCCCTCTAACTCATGATATCCCAGCATTCCACTAAATAGCGCAATCGCGATAAGAACCAATCCAAGAAGAGTATTTCGGGTTAAATGAACATAAATATTTACATGTTTGGCAAAGCGCATCTTTTTTTTCATGCTAAGCCCTCTTATTCTTTTCATGTTCCAGAGCATCAGAAATGTCACTCCACTCAAACTCAAAACCCGCATCCAATAAGCGCTGAGGAATTACTCTTTGCCCTTTATTTATTAAACATTCACCCATTTCCCCAAATAAAAGGCGAATCATTGCAGCAGGAGTTCGAAGCCATAAAGGTCGATTCAGGGTTTTTGCAAACGCTTGTGCAAATTCTTTTTGAGTACAGGGATTAGGGGATGTGATATTAATTGGGCCGGTTAACTCCGGATGATTTAACAAGAAATGGTAGGCATTTACTAAATCGTCAATGTCTATCCAGGACAGATACTGCTGCCCATTACCGATAATGCTTCCCGCACCGTATATAAAACTTGGATAAAGTTTCCCTAAAAACCCCTCACCTTTTTTAAGAACCACCCCAAAACGGGTTGTTGTGACAGCAATACCAGCATTTAGGGCTTCATTTAGAGCCTGTTGCCATTTAATACCAACTTCACTTAAAAAATCTTTAGGGTGATCAATATCTATTAAAGTATTTTCTGTAAACACACTGGAGTCGCTCTGCTCCTGAAGGCCATAAATTCCCACTGCATTCGCGCAATAAATACGAGGAGTGGCATTTTGTTTTAAAATCCATCGCACTAAAGTTTCAGTAGTGTTAACGCGAGAGCTAATAATTTTTTCTTTGACCTCAGGGCTCCAGCGGGAAGAGGCAATATTCAACCCTGCTAAATTGATTACGACATCGAATTGGCGTGCATCGAGATAATCGAGTTCATCCCAGGAAACTGAAATTATTTGCTCTGGGAATACCTGACGCAAGTGATCTTTATGTCTCCCAAGGACGGTAAAATGATGTTCATTGGCCATACCATGAATTAACGCCTGTCCGATTAATCCAGAGGCCCCTGCAATTAATATATTCACCCATCACTCCCTGTAATAACTCAAACCGCGGTCAAGCGGTTAGAGAATGTCATTTTGCAATAATGGCTTAGTCTAATCGATTTGTATTCTAAGGAAAAGCGGGTGTCCTGACAGATAGGGATTGTACCCACCAGGATTAAAGGTGGGTTTCACACATTATTGAATGAAATGACCAACAAACTCATATTGCTGATGCTGCAGATTATTGCCACTACAGACGGGACTCGCCCACTTATCAGCACACGGTTTATCCCGAGATAAAGACCACATGGACAGACCGCCCAGACCGGTATTTTTTGCGAATTTTTTCAGCTCATCGACATTAGCCAAAGTGAATTGCTCCGTATTTACATCATTAACACCAATCATTGGGGTTACTTTAACTAATTTCCATAAAGCTTCATCGCTTTTATCTGGATAAATCTCTTTTAAAAACTGCTGAGTATGTGACGCCGCCGCAATCGCATAGGCCCCCATATCACCGCTGTATGCAGGACCATAATCCATGGCCATTATATTGACCTGAAAATGCAAACCTGCAGAATATGCGGCACTGATTATATCTTTTCCAGCAGGTGTCAAACCTTCAGGCATCACGGGCAAGGTAAAACTCAAATTAATATCCGGATGCTGAATTTGAGTCACTTTAATTGCTGACATTAATTTGGGAATATCCGCTGTACCGTTTTCGATATCAAAATCAAGGGTCTTGGCATGGTAGGTATCAATTACCTGATTAAACGTATCGGTTAATTGTAAGGGAGTGCAATGATAGGAAAGATCATTACCAGTAGCTCCGCCAAAAGACACTGCCAACTCAACGCCGTGAGCAACTAAACTATCTGCCTGTTTTGCACCCCAATGTTTCGCTAAACTATAATCTTGCTGCCCACCCCACGATGGCTGACAGGAGCCACTATCCGTGATGAACGCCAAATGAAAAGACGTGATTCCCTGGCTCACTGCGGGACTCACTAAATCCATAGGAGCCATATCTTGTGTTTGCGGATCCCAATGAGTATTAAGGGTGTAATCTAAATAGGGACTAAACGGAGGAGTTTGCAAAGACCCTGCAACTACATTCGTTGACAGTAAAACACCGTTTATCACGGAGAGGATTTTGGAGATATGCATCATTAATCCTTGAAATAAAATGCATATATTTGCATCATTTGAATAAAAAATCAACCATTATGAAGAAAAACAAACAAATATATTATATACATGGCTGTATTTGGTTTTATATCTCCGATTTTACCTTCGTAGAAGATCAATCAATATGTTCCATTATATTGACAAATGAGCTTGAGCTGATAACAATCACCTTTTTTGAAATTGTTGATCCTCGTGGCTGAAATCTGATAACTGGCCGCATGGAACACTAAGATGCAAGGAGCACGTATGAACCCATTTTATGTCGATCCTGATATAGCTAATGCATCAACAATACCCTCAGAATTTTACCTCTCGCCTGAATGGTTTGAAGTTTCTAAAGAGAAGATATTTAGTAAGACATGGCAATTTTGTTTCAGCACGGAAGCATTTAGCCAAAAGGGACAATTGATTCCGTTCACCCTCCTTCCTGGTTTTCTTAATGAACCTCTTTTATTTAGTCATGATGAACATCATACCATTCGATGTATGAGTAACGTATGCACCCATCGGGGTAACATTCTTGTGGATGCTCCCTGCACTGCTCACAAAATAAAATGCAACTATCATGGACGCCGCTTTAATTTTGCTGGCGAAATGTTGCAGATGCCCGAATTTGAACAAACGAAAAATTTTCCCTCAGCTAAAGATAATTTAAATTCGGTTCCCTTTGGTGTGTTTTCTCCCTTTATCTTTGCGTCATTATCCCCAGCCATGCCCTTTCATGAGCTGTTTGCTGATATCCAGGAGCGTCTTTTTTGGCTACCCTTTGATCAGATGCATTTGGATACTCAGCGCTCAAAAAACTATACAGTCAATGCACATTGGGCTTTATACTGTGAAAATTATCTCGAGGCACTGCACATCCCATTTGTTCACCCCTCATTAAGACAGGTCATCGACTGCACCACTTATACAACACAATTGTATCGTTATTGTAATTTGCAATTAGCTCTCGCTTCTGAAGGGGAAGAATATTTTGATTTACCTGAAGACTCATCCGATTATGGAAAGAAAGTAGCTGCTTATTATTATTGGTTATTTCCCAATACCATGCTTAATTTTTATCCTTGGGGCTGTTCGGTTAATTGTATTAAACCCATTTCTCCTGAGCTTACGCATGTATCTTTTCTCACTTACGTTCTTAACGAGAGTAAATTGGATAAAGGAGCTGGAGGTGCTCTTGATTTGGTAGAGCAGGAAGATGAGGCTGTCGTTGAGTCCGTACAGAAAGGAATACGCTCGCGGTTTTATGATACGGGCAGATTTTCTCCTACCAAAGAACAGGGAACGCACCATTTTCAACGTTTGCTTTGTGAGTTTCTTAATAGTTAACTGTCGCCTTCAATTCGATTCATACTTTCAGGAAAGATAATTCGGGATCCTGGCTCTAAAATCTGACCTAAGGGGTTTTGGGACATGTCACTATGTCCCACCGCCCGACGATTCATAATTAAATTATAAAAAAGTTTTCTTACGCCAATATCCAGGGTCAATAACTGAGCAAGATAATAGCTGTAGTAATTAATTTCATTTTGGGCTCTTTTCCCATCATCATTAAGAAAGAACAATAACTGGGCTGCCGAACTGTCGAACTTACTTTGATGCTTTATTCGCGCAAGATATATAGAAAGCCAATCCTTCTGTCTTACCTCCGGTAATAACTTTAGCAATGAGCATCTTTTAACTGAGAAAAGCGGATGTTCAAAATCAACCATTAAAACTGCCTGAATAAATTTCCTGCTCACTACTCTCTGTTTTTGCAATTGCTTGATCATTTCGATTTCAGAATGAGCTTTAACGGGAGCAAGCCACGAGTGATCGGCATCTTTGAGAGAGGTCTCCGGGAAATTCATTTTATATTCTTCGAGCAATTTCTTATACGTTACAAGGGGTAACGAGAGTTCAAAAGATGCTAACAAGGGGTTTATGAAAAACTCTGAAGGTATTTCAACCTTATTATTGTAATGTTCGTTAGCTTGAAGATTGATTTGCGCAGTGCAGAACAAGGGACGTAATTGTTCTTGCAACGAGAGTTCGCTTAGAAAACGCTTCATCGTTGGGCTGGCTGCTAATTTACGCCCCCCTGTTTCAACATGATGTGCCATTAAACCCGCGTCCACCAGATGATCTATTATATTTTTTACTTCAGAATCTGGTGAGTTAGGTTGCAAAATCAATGGTCTGTTGGTTCGCCACCAATCATTATGAGGGGGATCCAATTCTTTAAAGATCAGTCCTCCAGTATTATGACACGCGGAGCAACGCATCCTGTCGCCAAAAGGATTTTCTCCTTGCGGAATTTTTCGGTACAACCACACATTATCGTTATAAGCATCCTTTGAATCGCCGCGATAAAACCACCGGGTTTTACCCTTCTTAATTCCTCTAAGCTCATAAAAATTATATATTTTTTTAGTATTATCCCAAGCAATGGCTTCAATGAATAATGTTTTATTTTTTGGTTTTTGATTCAGGATAATTGATTTGTGTTTTAATCGGGTACTATACCGCAAAAAAAAATCACCTTTAGCGACCGTGTCACCGGAAGGTAGGACTCCCTGTATAGAGGAAATAAAATTAAAACTTCCTTTGCCAGGATTGTTCCTCCCTCTATTAGCAACCATAGCGGTTTCTTCTGATAATTTAAAATAGGTCATGATCTTTTTTAATTCGTTAATATTATCGGGGCATTTGGCCGCTTGTGAAAGCAATAAATACAACGCATCGTTCGTTGGATCTGCTACATCCTCTTGTTTGTAGATGATGCATTGAGCATGAAGAACTGAGGTTAAAAAATAGAGCAAACCAAGATATTTTAGCATGCAGTTATAATCCCTGAGGTTAATCCGTCATCCGGTTTTGATTAAACCATCTTAACCCGATTCTGACACAGTAGAAATACGGTTTGAGGAAAGACAAATGGGTGCGGATAGAGTTTGATAGGCTAAATTTGTTTTTGATAATATCGAAGTTTAATGCAGGGAGTTACCCTGAGTTCCCGTAATACGACTTCGTCTATTACGGGCTACCTGTCTGTGATAATGTCTCCTGAAATTCCTTTTAACTCCTATTCTGCTGAAGCTTTATACTGTTCTGAATATTGTTTACCCAGCACTTTGGCTTTAGTCAGATCTTCTGAATTCATTATTTTTTCCAAACTGCTTAAATTATCGCGCGCTTTATCAAATCCGTTATTTAAAGCAGCATTAAACCATGCATAGGCTTCCACTGGATCGGCAGAAACTCCAATTCCATCTCGATAATATACGCCCAACTGATTTTGTGCTTTACCATATCCCTGTTCGGCTGATTTGCGCATCCAGAGAATGGATTGTTCCACATTTTTCCCCACCCCATCTCCATAGAAATACATGTCGGCGATATTGTATTGAGCATTTACATTTCCAGCTTCGGCACTTTTTTCATACCAATATGCTGCTTTTTGCAGATCTTTTCGCCCAAGCTTACCTGAATCATATAAATAGCCCAATTCTAATTGAGATTTGGCATGCCCTTGTTCTGCAGCTTTTTCAAAATATTGCGCCGATTTATTTAAATCTACTGCCACTCCATCGCCTTGCTCGTACATTAAACCCAAATTATATTGTCCACTGGAATTACCCAACTCAGCAGCTTTGATATACCAGTTAATGGCCTCAGTTTTATCTTTTTTAACGCCAATACCCGAGTCATAATTATATCCAATTGCCAAGGCTGCATTTGAATTCCCCTGGGCGGCCGATTTTCGATACCAAATCATCGCTGTTTCAGGGTTTTGCGGTACCCCAGAGCCAGTATCATACATATAACCCAAGCCGTATTGACCTTCTGCATTGTTTTTATCTGCAGCTTTTTGATACCATGATAAAGCCTTGGTAAATCCTTCCGGGGTGTTAAGATACCAGTAGAAGCCAGCCAATAATACTTGAGCATCCACGTTTCCCTGGTTAGCTGAAGCAAGTAATAACTGCTCTGTTTTGTCGGCATTGTAGGAAACGCCTTGCGCATTATAATACATTTTGCCTAAGAGAAATTGCGCCTTTGCATCTCCTTTTTCGGCTTCAGGAGTTAGCAAAATATAGGCTTTTTCAAAATGCTCCTGATTATAAGCATCCTCGCCTTCCTGAGTAGTCGCCATAAGGGCAGGGGTAATTAGCGTGGTTAAGGAAAGCAGTAAAATATATCTTTTCAAGTCCATGTTATGCCCTTAATAGATTCCATTGATCTATATTATAATCTAAAAAAAATCAATATGTATTAATTTAAAGCTTTTACATCGGCAAGCTGAACCTTTGAATGCTTATTAACTATAAATCAATAACTTTTATTTATTCATGCACAGAGCGTCATGAGTAGTATGCAAAATTCATGATTATTACCTGTGCTATCCAGATAAACCTGCAAAATATAGGCTAATATTAACTTAACTGTTGAAATTTTAACCATTTGGTGCATTGGTTTTTGATCGCATTAAAACGAGTAACGAAATGTATGGGGTGTGCTAAATAATCAACAAGATTATCAGCACCAGAAAACCTAATTACCTCAGGTGCTTTATGAACGCTACTGTATTACAGTGCCCCTCTTTAGTGAGTGTTGTCAGACGAAGAGCCCTAAACGCGCCCGACAAATTATGTTGTACGTTCTTGTATAACGATATAGAACATCACATGACATATGGCCAGTTAGATAAACATGCACGTGCTATAGCATCGACGTTACAATATTATGGAGCGCAGCCCGGGGATCGTATCCTTTTATTGTTTTCTTCTGGGCTGCCTTTAATCCAGGCTTTTTTTGGTTGTCTCTATGCTGGATGCATTGCCGTTCCTGTTTATCCTCCTCTTAACAAAAAACCTTTAGAAAAAACACAAAGAATCATTAATAATGCCAAACCACGGTTTGCTTTAATGACCGCTGAACAAATTTTAGATTTCGCAATATTAGATAAAAAAAATACCCCGCATTTTGCTCGAATTCCATGCATTGCTATTGATGCTATCAATGAAAAATTTGCAGAGCATTGGGATATGGTTGCCATTCACCAATATTCAGTAGCCCTTCTCCAATACACATCAGGTTCCACCATGCATCCTAAAGGAGTTGTTATAAATCATAGGAATTTAGTGGATAACATCGATAAAATACTTTCTGCTTTCGATTTGAATGAGCACTGTGTCCTCCTTACCTGGTTACCTCCCCACCATTCGACGGGTCTAATAGGATCGATTTTAACGCCCATTTATGGTGGAGTTCCGATCATTATGATGACTCCTGAATCATTTTTACATCAACCTCTTCTCTGGCTGAAAAATATTACCAAATATAAAGTGACCATAAGTTCAAGCCCTAACTTTGGCTATGATTATTGCGTAAAGCAAATTAAAGAAGAAGACAAAATAGGACTGGACTTATCAACCTGGTCCGTGGCTATAAATAGTTCAGAGCCCGTTCGACTTGAAACCATGGAGCATTTCTATGAGGGTTTTAAAGAGTATGGATTTAACAAAAAATCGTTTTATCCATGTTACGGACTAAGCGAAGCAACACTCTTGGTTACCGGGGGCACTCCGGGGCGGCCCTATCGTACCCTTACAATAGCCAAGAAAGAATATCAGGATCATCGGGTTCATTTTGTCAAAGAAATCAGATCAGATGCTTATACTTTAGTCAGCTCTGGCAAAATGATTCAAAAAATAAGAATTGTTGACCCCGAAACCTTAATGCTCTGTGATCAGGATCAGATAGGTGAAATCTGGATTCATGGGGAGAGCGTTGCTCAAGGTTATTGGCAAAATGAAGCGGAGACGGAATTTGCCTTTCAGGCGACAATTAAAGGTGAGGCAAGCAACATCAGATACCTAAGAACAGGAGATTTAGGATTTATCCATGCCGCAGAGTTATATGTAACCGGCAGAATACATGATTTAATTAAACTGTATGGTAAAAATCACTACCCTCAAGATATTGAATATACCTTATTGCATGACTCTCTGCATGCTTACCTAGGGCATTGTACGGTATTCCTCTGCCAGGAACATAATGAATATAATTTAACCTTGCTGTGTGAAGTGGATGAGAGTTTTACTGATCCTCATCGCCAAAATGAATTATTCAGTTCCATTTTCGAGCTGATTTACCAGGTCC
>JAUXYG010000015.1 GCA_030694525.1 Legionella sp.
GCAGCGGAGATTTGGTTTCCAAATTAGTAGGTTATTTATTAGCGGGTATTTTATTCAAACTAATCCTCTTAAAATCATTACTTTTACTAAGCATGATTTTCTTTGCATTAGCGAATATTTTCCTGGCTATTATGTTAAAGAATAATAAAGAAAAAATAGCATCCAATGAACACTCTCTATCCCATCATGCCACGAGCTCAGAAAATAAAGCAGTTAAAGAAGAAAAAAAATTAATGTTCTCCATTTGCAGCCTGGGTCTGTTATGTTCTATCGCTGTTTATTTTAGTGAATATTTGTTTTTAGATGAAATTAAAGCAAGTGATCAATACACCGAGGAAATTGCCCAGCTTTTAGCAATAATCCTAGCCAGTGGTCGACTTTTGGCATTATTTTTTAAAGTGATTTTTAGTGCGAAAATTGAGGAAAAATTAGGCTTAAGACGCATGTTATCCGCTCTACCCATCTTTGTTTTTTTGAGCATGATTCTTTATTTCTTTATCAGCAACTATGACCAGTCCCTTTATTTTTTATGCATCTATATTGTTATTTTTGAAGGCATAAAATTATCCGCTTACGATCCCTATTATTTTGCCATGTTTCAAGTGTTAAGTCCGGCACAAAGGCTAAAAGGCCATGCTCGAGCTAAAGGGTTCTTTGAACCAATGGGGCAATTGATAACCGGAGGGTTCATTTTATTTGGATTATTTATCTCTGAAGATTCTTTTCTTAAATCTGTCTCCATTGGATTGGTATCTCTTGCCCTACTTTGGTTAATTATTATTAAAAATACCAATAAAAAATATTACCGCTATATTAATGAATTATTAATTAAATATTCGTTGTTTAACGAAAAGTCGATATCGATTATCAGTAATAAAACAATTGAGGATAAATTAAAGGAACGAATTGAACTATTGAATAATAAAGACTCCTATTTTTCGGTTCAATACATATATCAGCTCAACCCCGATTTTTCCAGAAGCTATTTTTTATCCCTACTCAACAAGAAACCACCGGATAGTATAATCCAATTCATCCTTCATAAAGCCCAAGAGAATGGTTGGAGTGAATACCGGAAGATTAGTTATTTTTATATCCAAAATGACAGCTCTAACCTAATCAAGAACAGTGCGGTCAGATTTTTAGCATCATTAAGCCAGGAAGATTTTTACAGCATTCTTGATTTAATCAATACCACACATCGTGATGATTTATTAAACGCATGCATTGATGGAGGATTGAAAAATAAAAACCAGGCGGTTCTGAATACCTGTATCGCATTGATTCCAGACAAGCTGTCGTCGCCACAGGTTGCAGATAAAATAGATGGATTAAAATGGGTTCGAAAATTAAGTAAGCGTTGGATAGATACGCAAATTATTTCCAGCATTCTGCCACTTTTGGAAACGCAAAATAAAGAGCTGAAAGAGCAACTCATTATTACAATTAAATCATTAAAAAATCCCGTTTTCTTACCCTATCTTTTTTCCCAATTAAAACAGAATAAGTATGCAGGTTCTATTAGAGAGTGTTTGGCAACTTACAGCGATCATTGGATAGGCATGATGCAATCAGACCCCGGCGTGACAACTCCATTATTTATTACCATTCTTACCAAATCAAAATCAAAAAAAAGCAAAAAATATTTAATTTCATTATTTTATGAATCCGATAAATACCATGAAATCATCGTTCCTTATTTAATCAGGAATAATTTTCAAGATTCGGATAAAAAGATTATTCGCCAAATGATCCTGGATAAAGAAATTAAATTGGCACAGATACTTTCTTTGATTCATAAATGTGACGATTCTCAATTAAGAAAAGCTCTTATTAATGAAAAATATAAAGAATTACTGCTGATTATTGGCTATCTTCATTTTATTAAGCCCATCTCAAATCTCCACGATTTAACTAGAATTCTGGAAAAAAAACAACAGCAATACTATGACTTTCTCATTGAGCAGGTTGAACTGATGCTGCAAGAATTTAAACTAAATAAAGTGGTGCATCTCTTTGAAAAGGCGCTGTTATTTGTTGATGACGCAAGCGATTTCGAATCAGAGGAGTCCATTGCGGAACAAATTATAAAGGAGAAAAAACACCACTACTCCCCTTGGCTTATAGCAGTGGCACTGTATTTTTATCCCGCTATAAAAAACCTGGTCAACCCTGCTGATTATAAGGACGATCCATTAATTAGTGAAATTTTGCGCACCTGAATTAATGGATCATTGTATTATAGATTATTAAATTTACTCACAAGACAATTATCTGGGTTGTCTTTTTCTTTTAGGTCAAAAAAGCCATGATCATGCTTGGTATGTTGAGGCAACGTACGATCCTGATTTGCTATTTGATTCTTATTAGAATCAATTATCTTTTTCAAAGCTGGTTTTGTTAATGAAAATAATTCGGCTGGTGTCATCAATTGATTTTTGATCTGCATTATTATTTCTGGATGGCTTAATAATTGGCAGTGCTCGGCTGTCAGCTGAACTAAAAAACTCACATCTGTACTTTCTTTTAGTAAATACTCAGCAAACATGCTTTGATCAAATAACTTTAAGATATCAATAGGGAACTCTGTTACCTGTTTAAATAATAATCTATTGGCCTGAACCAATTGGGTTATCCCAGGATGGGTCAAAATTTTAGCGGATTCCCGATTATTAATAACTATCAGATCAGACAACCTTAGCTTTAACGTTTTAAATAATGACAGATAAAGTGGGTGTGCGAGCACGGTGACTACTTCTTTTCTTAATTTACTTGCATCTGTGACGGTAATCAACTCGCTTTTAATTAAATATTTAATGGAACAATTCATAAGATTAGGAAGACTCGCTTCCTTAATTAAAAAAAAAGGATGAAGAGGGATTTTTTTTGCCGCTAATAGGCTTAAATAAGTTTTATCAGTCACAATCTTTTTTATTAAATAGCTTTTATCTTCCAATAACCAAAAATAATTAATGTTGAATTGTTGGAGGTAACGTACCGCATACTTAAATGCCTCATCTTCTGCCCTCATCATGGCACCCGCTATTATCTCTGTTACCGGTGTATTATTAGAGTCATGCAAGGTAAATTCTTTCTTGTCGGTTGAATCTTCCACTTGGATATTGATAACAAGAGTAGTTTTTCGATTGGGCTCGTCGAGGAGGATGTTTGCATGATAAATTTTTTCCGGATCAGCAATTAACTCTTGCGGATGGTTAGCAACGATTTTAACCCTATCACTTAAAAACACTTCTTGACTGGAATCAAGCGCCTTTAACATCTTCCGTAACTCTTCTATTGGCCATTCGATTTTTATATTTTCTTTTTCTACTGACTGGTCTAACTGCTTCATAATTAAATCTAAGATAAAATTTTGAA
>JAUXYG010000012.1 GCA_030694525.1 Legionella sp.
ATGCTTAAAAAATACAAATAACAATCCAATATCTTCCCCCTTAGAATCGTATAAACATAAGCCCGCAAAAGCCTGATAGGGGTGAAACTTCATCATGCTTAAATGAGGAAAATTTTTGTCCGCATGGTTTTTTACAATCACTAAATCAGCTTCAGCAAAGAAGGACTGTGCAATCGTATCGGGGACTTCAAATTCAAAATTATCTTTAAGATCCTGACCTAACGCCACAGCCAGCGTGTTTGCTTTTAGTGGCTTTACAGACTGCAATTGCGCTATATAGGCAGCATCGGCCTCTAATGTTTCAGTTATCCCGCTAATAAGCTCTTTAAAGAAGTTGGAACCTGTTGCACTGCTGACGCTCAGGGCAACTTTGACCATCGCATTGCTTAAGCGCTGACGTTGTTTCTCCGCTCTAACATTACTAATGCCTGCCCCTAAGTTATCGGTGAGCTCTTGCAACAACTCAATCTCACCCTCAGAAAATTCTCGAACCTCCTTAGAATATAAAGCCAATGTCCCAATTGGCTTTTGGCGATCTTTAAGTGGCAACACGATCAATCCTCGATAACCATGATGCTCAGCTAATGCTTTAAATTGGAACGACTCATCTGACAGCAAATCTTCAATCACCTGTGTTTTGCCACTACGAATCACTTCCCCTGCAGGCGCTTGATTAATTGATCCATCATCAGCCCAACTTAAATTCATTGTTTCTAGATAATTTTTACCCGAATCACCGAAAAACGCTTGTGGACTGATGCTTTTACGTTCGTCATCCTCCGCATAGCCAACCCAGGCCATACGATACCCACCCACCTCTACTGCAATCCGGCATATCTCAATAATGAGCCTTTTCTCATCATTAATTTGAGTAATTGCATGATTGGTTTTGCTTAACATCAGTAACGCTCGGTTAAGCCATGCTAGATCAAGTTCGGATTTTTTACGCGTCGTGATATCTTGAAATGCCCCGATTAGCTTCACCACTTTGCCACCCACCAGAACAGGCGAACCCTGAGACCTTACCCAGATACGCCTGCCTTTAGCTGTCAGAAAAGGCAACTCAAGATCCCATGATGATGTATTCTCAATACTATCTTTGACTGCCCCAACAATGATGGATCTAGCTTCTGGTGGATAAAACTCAATAGCTTGCTCCAGTGGAGGCGGGTCGATTGTCTCTAACTCATGGATTTTAAAAACTTCTTTTGTCCATTTGATCCCGTTATCTTCTAGATCAAGTTGCCACCCGCCTATCTTAGCCATTTCACCGGTTAGCTCTAAAATGGAGGTGAGACTCTTTAACGAGTTTTGCGCCTCAATTTCAGCAGAAATATCACGCGCAACGCCCATGTACCCTAACAATACGCCGTAATCATCAATCAGCGCTGTCACTGAAAGGTTGACTGTTATTCTGCGTCCATCCTTACGAATATAAGTCCATCTTCGACTATCAGGATGTCCATACTTAGCTTTTAGTACAAATACTTCAAAACCTGGCGCAATTGTTTTGTCAAACTCATTACTCAGTGTTTTAGCATAGTCAATAATCTCTGCATGATCATGAAAAATTGCAGGTGTAAATTTTTCCACCACTTCATCAGCATGGTAGCCAAGCATCCTCTCAGCACCCTGATTAAAGCTTGTGATCACACCATCAGGCGTGGTTGAAATAATTGATTCGTCTGCACTATTTAAAAGCGCATCGTAAAAGATAGTTGAGTTGGCTAGCTTTTTTGAAAGTTCTGCTGTTTCTAACAGTGTTTTTCGATGTTCTAATTCAGACATGACAAGCCTCGCAATTCTCGCAAAAGAATTGCGCTGATGCTCATCAAGTTTTCTAGGTACTTTATCAATCACACATAAAGTACCTAACTTGCAGCCATTACTAGCAGTTAGGGGAAAGCCAGCGTAAAAGCGTATATTGGGATCTAGAGTAACAAGTGGATTGTCTCTGAAACGCTCATCCTCAAGGGCATCACTGATCTCAAACAACACATCGTCATGTATGGCGTGTCCACAAAAAGAAATATCACGACTAGTTTCGCTTACGGCCA
>JAUXYG010000017.1 GCA_030694525.1 Legionella sp.
ATATCTAATTATTACATCTTATTACTCCTGGCATTTATGTTTGCAGCGCCCGGTATTGCAGCCTATTTTTTTTATCACCATCCGCAGTGGCTAGGAACAGCCAAAGTGAATAAAGGCACTTTATTATCAGAACCTCTATCCCTGACCTCTCTTGATGGAAAATCCAAGTGGCGAATAGTACTCTGGAGTCCAGAGTATTGTGATGAGTCGTGTTTGCAAGAGTTGGATAAATTGGCAAGAGTGCGTTTAGCTTTGGGGCGAAAGTTGTATCTTGTCGATCAAAGTTTATTGCTTAATGATGCGGCTGATGTGAATCCTGCGACACGAAATATGATCCAGGAGCGAGATTTTCATATCACAACGCTTACAGGCGGAGAAATAGCCCAATTAACGGCTTTGTCTAATCATCCACGAATATTCATTGCCAATCCCGATAATTATGTGGTTTTAAGCTATCCATCCCGGATTAACCCTGAAGATGTATATAAAGATTTAAAGCTGTTATTAAACACCTCTGAAACTAAAAATGGTTAAGTGCATGGAACTCAATTTCATACGTAAAATAACAAGTATCGCTGTTTTACTGGCTCTTTTTGTTGTGATGTTAGGGGCATACACCCGACTATCTGATGCGGGTCTTGGTTGTCCTGACTGGCCTGGATGTTATGGCCATCTGGTACTACCTGCGAAGCAGAGTGCGTTACAAAAAGCCCAGTCCATTTACCCGCAAATCCCTATCGAATCGCATAAAGCGTGGACGGAAATGGCACATCGCTATGCTGCGGGTTCTCTAGCAATCCTGATATTTATCATTGGATTTGTTGTGTTTTATAAACGAAACAAGGGCTTGGCTCTTCCCTGGCATCTGCCTGCTGCTTTAATGCTCCTTATTATCTTTCAAGCAGCCCTGGGAATGTGGACAGTGACATTAAAGCTATTACCTGTAGTGGTCATGGGACATCTCTTGGGTGGTATGCTTATTGTTGCCTGCTTATTTCGTTTCCGACTCCAATTGAGCTCCTTAAGGGGCGATGATCTTCCCATGTGGCGTCCCTGGATAAGATTGGGGGTCGTATTGGTTTTTCTACAAATCGCATTGGGCGGCTGGGTTAGCTCCAATTATGCAGGAATTGCCTGCATTGGATTTCCTATGTGTAATGGGGTGTGGTTCCCTGAATTGCATCTTGCTAAAGGATTTAATGTTTTTGCATCTATCGGTGCAAATTATCAAGGAGGCCTGCTGGAAAATGAGGTTCGAGCAGGGATTCAGTATGTCCATCGTATAGGTGCAGTAGTTATAGCGAGTTATGTTTTAATATTATCGATATTAATTCTTCTGCGAAGCAACGCAAGATATTTACGTGCAGTAGCATTGCTGTTGATCATCCTGGTCTGCGCTCAATTTGTATTAGGTATTATGAATGTGATTTATTTGCTGCCTATCGAGGTGGCCGTTGCCCATAATGGTGTGGCCGCTTTATTACTCGCTACCATTTTTAGTATGTTGCATTTTACGAGGAGAGAAAATAATGCATGCTGAAAATATGATGCGCTTATCGGTAAATTGGCGAGATTACATCGAGCTCTGTAAACCTCGAGTCGTATTACTGATGTTATTGACTGTAATAGTCGGAATGTATCTGGCAACTCCAGGATGGATACCTTTAACCTTAATTATTAATACTTTAGTGGGTATCGGTCTGTGCGCAGGCAGTGCGGCAGCAATTAATCATCTGGTGGATCGTCATATCGATTCAATTATGGCGCGGACTAAAAAAAGACCCGTAGCTCACGGAAGGGTATCAGTCTCACAAGCACTTTCGTTTGCCTTAATTATCGGTGTTATTGGCTTAACTATCTTAACTCTTTTTGTTAATAAATTGACAGCTCTGCTTACTTTTATAACTTTAATCGGTTATGCGGGCGTTTATACAGGTTATCTTAAAAGAGCGACATCTCAGAATATTGTAATTGGTGGTTTGGCAGGTGCAGCTCCACCCTTACTAGGATGGACTGCGATAACTAACCAGCTGGATCCTCAGGCTTTATTATTGGTCTTAATAATATTTACCTGGACTCCTCCTCATTTCTGGGCTTTAGCTATATACCGTTATGAAGAGTACAAGCATGCACAAATTCCTATGCTTCCAGTAACACATGGTATTGAATTTACTAAATTAAATATTTACTTGTATACCATTCTATTACTCGTTGTGAGTTTTTTACCATTTGTCATAGGGATGAGTGGCTGGTTCTATCTAATGGGTGCTTTAGTATTAGGCCTTCGTTTTTTATACTGGGCACATAAATTATATCAAACAGAAAAAGCAGTGGTAGCCATGCAAACATTTCGTTTTTCGATAGTTTACCTGATGTTACTTTTTGTGTGTTTAATAACAGATCATTATTTATAAGAGGTTACTGATGAAAATTAAAAGGATAACTCTAACAGTTGTAATATTGCTCGCTATTGCCAGTTTATTTACCGGAATTTTTGTATCGCAACATCTGCATGCCAATAAAAAATTGGATATGACCCAGTTTCATGGTACTTATCTCGAACATCCGCGCACAATCAATCAATTTGCTTTAACGGGCACTGATGGAAAACCTTTTGATAACGCAAATTTACAAGGTCAATGGACGTTAATATTCTTTGGATTTACTAATTGCGGTTATTTATGTCCTACCACCATGGCTGAGCTGGGTAAAATGTATCGTATTTTGCAAGAAAAAGGAGTTAAAGATCTGCCTCATGTCGTGATGATTTCAATTGATCCAGATCGTGATTCACTGGAAAAATTGGGACCTTATGTTGCCTCATTCCATCCAGATTTCTTTGGCGCACGAGGTGAAGAGAAATCAGTCAAAATAATGACCCGAGAAATGGGTATTGCCTATGCTAAAGTGCTGAATAAAGAGAGTGATGACCCTAAAAATTATGATGTGCAACACAGTGGGGCGGTTATGTTATTTAATCCCCAAGGTGAATTAAATGCTTTCTTTACAACACCACATCACGCTGATTTGTTAGCGAAAGATTACATGCTGCTGGTCTCGTAATAACAACCTGGATATATGTCGCGTGGTGTAACCATGCGACGCCTTCATGGATGACTAATCCTAATTGATATTTTAAAACAAAGAAAATGTGTAGCAGAATATAGTGTTATTTTTATGCTCACAAAGGCAACTATTTGTTTTTTATTGGGGTTTAAAAATTAATCATCTTATTTTGATTAATCAGGATGAGATTTTGGATTTTATAAACTAGGCTTCTAATTAGAAGCACGAATTAAACAGAGGAATGATTCATTCATGAAAATTGCAATATTAGCCACCAACCCGCATTTATATTCACATAAACGCTTAAAAGCAGAAGGTGAGGCGGCTGGTCATGAGGTCAAAATAATTAATCCTCTTTATTGCTATATGAACGTTGCCGCATCTAATCCTAAAGTTCATTATCGAGGGGGTGCATCACTCCCACTTTTTGATGCCGTCATTCCTCGAATTGGGGCTTCGACTACCTATTACGGTACTGCGGTTTTACGCCACATGGAAACTATGGGAATGTATACCGTGAATGAATCCATTGCCATTTCACGCTCCAGAGATAAATTCCGTTCGCTGCAATTATTAGCGCGTAAGGGAATTCCTATGCCATTAACCAGCTTTGCCCAATCTCCAGATGATACAGAGGACTTAATTCATATGGTTGGCGGTGCACCTTTAGTAATAAAACTGTTAGAAGGGACTCAGGGGAAAGGAGTTATTTTAGCGGATAGCCATCAATCTGCTGTAAGCATAATTAATGCATTCAAAGAAATGCATGCCAATATTCTCGTCCAAGAGTTTATAGAAGAGTCGCGTGGCACGGACATACGCTGCTTTGTTATTGGCGATAAAGTAGTCGCTGCGGTCAAGCGTCAGGCAAAAGAAGGTGAGTTTCGCGCTAATGTTCATCAGGGAGGTAAGGCTGCCAAAGTGAAACTGTCCCCTCAAGAACGAGCTATTGCGATAAGCGCCGCGAAAACCATGGGCTTAAAAGTTGCGGGTGTCGATTTAATTCGTTCTAATCATGGACCTCTCGTCCTGGAAATTAATTCATCTCCAGGTCTTGAGGGAATAGAGAAGGCAACTGGGATTAATATTGCCGGTAGAATTATTGAATATATTGAGAAGAATGCCAAACCAAGTACTCCAAATCATCGTTTTCATGGATAAGTATGATCCCTACAGGCCTGTAGGGTTTCTCTATCTGCTAATGACTTTTAGAATCACTTTTACCCAATAACCAATCCGCGTTGACCTCGAGTTCTTCCGCTAAGGTGTTAAGTAACGCTTCATCAGGGCTGGTTATTCCGCTAAGTAACGCTTCTGCTTTGAACTTAGGCACTTTAATCAACTTTGCCAGTACCGCAATCCTTTCGCCTGTCGCTTCAGGAACACCAATACTGTCAAGTTCTTTATTAAGACGCTCTGAAAATCTTTTATTCAGCATTCGGTCGGCTCCTGATAGTGACCTGCGGGATATAAATACCAGCCAGATCAATTGATAAAAAATCTCTCTTTATTTGATATAGCATAAAAATTAGGTTTTGCAATTTACTCAACCTCATAAGTTTGTATTTGACTGGTTATTTAATTTGTTACTCCCCTAACCGTACTCTGGACTATGTGCGCATTCTGCGGGTAAGATAAACTCAATTTTAATAAAAGGGTTGTCATGTTGCTAGCGTGGGTCAGTTTGTTCTTTGCAGGGTTGTTAGAAGTGTGTTGGGCAATTGGTTTAAAATATACGCATGGTTTTACAAAATTAACTCCGAGTGTTTTAACTGCCTTGGCAATAGTGGGGAGCATGGTCTTATTAGCAAAAGCAGTTCAGACCTTGCCCATAGGAACCGCTTACGCTATATGGGTAGGAATCGGTGCTTTAGGTACAGCTGTTATGGGCATTTGGTTGTTTCATGAGCCAGTAACCTTCTTTAGAGTGCTATTCCTGTTTTTATTACTGATATCCATTATAGGACTTAAGTATTCTTCTGGTGTCAATTTTGTAAACCAATCAGGATTCTAATAGCATCAGTAGAGTCAGCCATAGTGTCCTAAATAAGGGTTAGTGTAGCGTAAAAAAATGTATTACAATCGATGCATAAAATTAGTATTTTCAACGCACTTGAGCCTATTGGTTTAGTGCTTTAGCGTTTGAAAAAAGAAACCGGGATCTGGTTTTCAGCATGAGATCACTGGATCCCGCGGTCGAGCCGCGGGACGTAGGGAATCTAAACCAGGTTTTTGAAATTAAGCCTATTGGTTAGTGCTTTAGCATTTGACAAAGAGAAACCGAGATCTGGTTTTTAGCATGAGATCACTGGATCCCGCGGACGAGCCGCGGGACGTTGGGAATCTAACCCATGGTTTTTGAAACTTAAGCTTAATGGTTAGTGCTTTAGCGCGGACAAAAAGAACAGAGATCTGGATTTAGCATGAGATCACTGGATCCTGCGGACGAGCCGCGGGACGTTGGGAATCATAACCCATGATTTTTGAAACTTAATAGTTTTTGAGAGTTACTATTTAATGAAAATTATTAATTAAGTAAGAATTTATTATAAGATAATAGTTTTTTGAAGTTACTTAAGGAGCATTGTTACTTGTAGTACTTGCAAACATTGAAAGAACCCGACGTCCCTCGGCTTGTCCGAGGGATCCAGTGATTCTGAATGTAGCACGCTTTTTCTCTCAAGCAAGACAAAGGCTGAGAAATGTAATTAACGACGTGTTATTCATAGTTCATGCAATCAATGTTATATGTATCAATGAATTAATAAATGTTTTGGGATGGACATGTCTTTAACTGATTCTAATGACCCGTGTGATTTTATCTTGTTTGGCACCTTGGGTGATCTTTCCTGCCGTAAGTTATTGCCGGCATTGTACCAGTTGGAATGCAATCAACTATTGCATGAGGATATGCGTATTATTGGTTGCGCTCGTGATAAACTTACCTTAAGTGACTATCTTGCGTCGATTCGCTCTTCTATAGAGAAATTTGCTTCAGGCGCTTTTAATGAAACTGCCTGGACCCGTCTTGCCGCTCGATGTTCCTATTGTTCACTTGACTTATCGCAACCCAACGAATATCTGAAATTAACGGATTACATTACTGAGGGTAACCGGATTGTAATTTCATACTTCGCTATTCCACCTGCTTTATATGCCCAGGTTTGTCAGGGACTTGCAATCGCAGGCTTAAATAAGAAATACGCTCGGGTGGTCCTTGAAAAACCGATTGGCCAGGATTTACCATCATCTGTAGCAATTAATAACGAAGTAGCACACTATTTTACTGAGGATCAAATTTATCGGATCGATCACTATTTAGGAAAAGAAACCGTTCTCAATCTGTTGGTGTTACGTTTTGCTAACGCCATCTTTTCAACCAATTGGGATAGACAAAATATTGAAAAAGTTGAAATAACTCTGGCTGAAGAGGTTGGAGTTGAAGGGCGTTGGAACTATTATGATAATGCGGGGCAAGTGAGAGATATGTTGCAAAACCATTTATTGCAAATACTTTCACTGGTAGCAATGGAACCGCCCCTAACGCTGAGCGCCGAAAATATTCGTAGCGAAAAATTAAAGGTTTTAAAGTCCTTGCGCGTCATAAACGAGAAAAATGTTGCTGATCATACGGTCCGTGGACAATATATGACTCATCGAATTAATAATCAGATTATACCAGGTTACCTGGAAGAAGAGGGAGCAGTTCCCTATTCGATGACAGAGACATTTGTAGCCATAAAAGCCTACGTTGATAACTGGCGCTGGTCAGGAGTTCCCTTTTATCTACTTACCGGTAAACGATTAGCTAAGAAAAAAACCGAAGTAGTGATTTATTTTAAACACCAACCGCATAATATTTTTAAAGAGTTAAATCAGGAGTTGTTCCCTAATCAGCTCCATATTCGACTCCAGCCCGATGAAGGGATTGAAATAAGGGTGATGAATAAAATTCCTGGCCTTGGTCGTGACATGGAGTTACAAGAGAGTAAACTGGATTTAAGTTTTAATGATCTGCTTAAAAATAAAACGATTCCAGATGCTTATGAACGATTATTACTGGAAATTTTCCAGGGTAATCAGTACTTATTTGTTAGTCGTGATGAAATTCAACAAGCCTGGACCTGGATAGATGGGATAAAGAACTCCTGGAAGAGTCTTGATGTTCCCCTTCATCCTTATCCTTCTGGAACGTGGGGGCCAATAGCCACTACCAATTTATTTAAAAGCAAAGATACTGTAGAGGAACAATTTGATGCATGTTCATAGTTTTAGCGATCCGCAGCTATTAAATCTGGATTTGGCAGAGCAAATTAAAAAGATACTTTGTGATGCGATTAACCAAAGGGAACAGGCTTATTTGGTTGTATCCGGTGGAAAAACGCCCGTGGAGTTATTTAAAATTTTAGCCAGGATGGTTTTGCCTTGGGATAAGGTGACAATCATATTGGCAGATGAGCGTTGTGTTGCGACGATTGATGCAGCAAGTAATGAACGCCTGGTCAGGGATTATTTAATGCAGGACCAGGCAAAGCATGCACATTTCATTAGTTTGTTTGAAGAACAATTAAATCCTGTATTATTAATATATCAGGCACAAGAAAAAATTGCTTCCTTACCTACTTTTGATGCAGTTATTTTGGGGATGGGTGAGGATGGGCATACGGCTTCTTTATTTCCATGTAGCGAAGAAATAGACAGTGCATTGGATGATAACGCTCCCCCCGTCCTTTTGGTTAACCCCAGAACAGCACCCTATCAGAGAATAAGCCTATCAAAAAAACGATTACTTGATAGCCATACCATTTTCCTACACGTTATAGGACAGAAAAAACGAACCGTGTTGAATCAGGCCATGGCAGAGCGTAATCCATTACTGATGCCCATCAGTGCCTTTTTAAATAACCAAAATGTTAATGTGCAGGTTATGTATGCACCATAATAAGGAATGTTATGCACCCCGTTGTTGCTCAAGTTACAGCTAATATCAGGAACCGCAGCACCGGTTCTCGTTTAAAATACCTCGAGCGCATTAACGCTGCACGTGTGAAAGGACCTCAGCGAGGTGCTTTGCATTGTGGTAATTTAGCACATGGGTTTGCGGTATGCAGCAAACAAAATAAAGCAGATTTACGCGCTGGGGTAAAAGCTAATATTGCAATCATTTCTGCTTATAATGAAATGCTGTCGGCGCATCAGCCTTACGTGCATTATCCTGACATAATTAAAGAAGCTATTGAACGAGCTGGTGGAGTGGCGCAATTTGCCGGTGGAGTACCTGCTATGTGTGACGGGATAACTCAAGGTCAGCCAGGAATGGAGCTGAGTCTCCTCAGTCGGGATGTAATCGCCATGTCAGTAGCCATAGCGTTATCTCATAATATGTTTGATGGCGGATTGTTGCTTGGAATTTGCGATAAAATAGTCCCCGGCTTATTAATGGCTGCTTTAAGTTTTGGTCATTTGCCTTTTATCTTTGTTCCTGCAGGCCCTATGCCCTCTGGTATTTCCAATCAGGAAAAAGCACGGGTACGCCAGCTCTATGCTGAAGGCAAAGTGGATAAAAATGCGTTACTGGATGTTGAGGCTGCCTCTTATCATACAGCGGGGACGTGCACCTTTTATGGTACGGCAAATTCAAATCAACTGGTGATTGAATTAATGGGTTTGCAATTACCTGGGTCCTCATTTATTAATCCGGGTACTTTATTACGAGATGAACTGACGCGCGAGGCATCACGACAAATTCTCACGCTTACTGACCTCAGCCCAGGATATATGCCAATTGGTCAGCTTCTCGATGCTAAAAATATAGTAAACGGCATTGTCGGATTATTGGCCTCTGGTGGATCAACTAATCACACCATGCATTTAATAGCAATAGCCTCTATGGCGGGTTACACCGTGAATTGGGATGATTTCTCACAACTTTCCGCTGTCACTCCGATGATTACCAAAATTTATCCTAATGGACATGCTGATATTAATTACTTTCAAAGAGCTGGTGGCATGGCCTACTTTACTCGGACGTTACTTGAGGCAGGATTAATTCATCAAGATGTAGATACCGTTATAGGTCATGGTTTGGATAAATACACCAAACAACCTTTAATGGATAATGACCTGTTAGTATGGGTGGGCGGCCCCACATGTTCATTAAATAATGAAGTGCTTACTGATGTCAGTAAACCCTTTAAAGACCATGGTGGATTACAAGTACTCAGCGGTAATATAGGTCGGGCGGTGATTAAAACTTCAGGGCTAGTCGCTGGAAAAGAGGTAATTCAGGCGCCGGCTATCGTATGCGCCAGTCAGGAAGAGTTTGAGATATTATTTCAAAGCGGCAAATTAAACAGGGATTGCATTGTTGTTGTCCGATTCCAAGGGCCTAAAGCCTGTGGTATGCCAGAACTACATCAACTTACTCCTAAATTAGGATTACTCATGGATCGCGGATATCAAGTAGCCCTGGTTACTGATGGGCGTATGTCAGGGGCGTCAGGTAAAGTTCCCGCAGCGATTCATGTCACGCCTGAAGCCTGTGATGGTGGGGCTATATCACGAATCCAAACCGATGATGTGATTCGAATTGATGCTAATCGCGGTATATTGCAGTTGTTGGTTTCTGATGACGAACTAGCTTTAAGAGTGGGCGCCACCATGAATAATGAGGAACAACGCTATGGCATGGGTCGTGAATTATTTGGTAGTTTACGAAGTCAATTTACGGGTGCTGAGCAGGGAGCATGCAGTTTATTTATGGGAAAAGAGAATGCTTAAAGTAAATGAAGGGCTAATGAACTTTGCCATTGTTGCTGATGTTGGTGGAACATTTGCTCGATTTAGCCGAGTCAATCTGAATACGTTACAAATGGATAAAATAGAAATTTATCCTTGTGCTGCTTTTCCAAGTTTTGAATCTGTTTTAGCAGCTTATACAAAACAACAATCTCTTGAAAACATTCAAAGAGTGGCTGTAGCCATTGCTTGTCCTGTTCGTGATGACCTGATCAGCATGACTAATTGTCATTGGCGATTTTCGATTAAAGAATTAAAAAATCAGTTAGGTTTATTCGAGTTTAAAGTTATAAATGATTTCACAGCTATCGCCATGAGCTTGCCCGCTTTGGCAAATCATGAATTAATTCAGATTGGAAACGGGTATTCTGATGCAGGTAAAATTAAGGTGGTTTTAGGTGCGGGAACAGGTTTAGGAGTAGCTTATTTAGTGCCTGGCGCTCATGGTTATACCCCTTATGCTGGCGAAGGCGGTCATGCAGATTGGGGTGCTAAAACGGAGCAAGAATGGTTTATTTTTAATTACCTGAAAAATAATTTCAGTCATATTTCTTATGAGCGTTTACTATCAGGACAAGGTTTGGAAAATCTTTATAAAGCGTTGACCGCATTTTATCAAAAAGAAATAGCTCCGCTCTCAGCTCCCGAAATTATAACTCAAGCCTTGGCACAACAATGCACCATCGCGCAAGCAACTGTGGCACAATTTTTTGCAATTTTAGGAACCTATGCTGGCGATTTGGCCTTAACGTTTAGCTCCTTTGGCGGAGTCTATATTGCTGGCGGTATTGTTCCAAGAATCCTGTCATTAATGTATCACAGTGAGTTTCGATTACGTTTCGAGGATAAAGGGCGCTTTAGCGATTTTAATTCCCTAATCCCAACCTATGTGGTCACTGCGGAGCAGCCTGGAATACTAGGTGCCGCGGTCTACTTAAAACAATCATTAGTCGGAGAGTTTGATGTCGTATCCTGATTGGTCCATTCAACCGGCTGCAGTATTTGCGGCATCACCAGTGATTCCGGTAATCGTCATTAAAAGTTTAGAGCACGCAATCCCTCTGGCCAGAGCACTCTTTGCAGGGGATATTCACGTACTGGAGGTCACTCTGAGAACACCTGTGGCACTAGAAGCGTTACAATTATTAACGCAAACATTTCCCAGAGCGTTAATAGGAGTTGGAACGGTAACTTCACCTGTGCAACTCGAGCAGGCCATAGCGGCCGGAGCCAAATTTGCGATTAGTCCTGGATTCACCAAGACTTTGCTGAGTGCAGGCTTACGCGCATCAATTCCGTTTATACCTGGGGTCAGCAGTGTTTCTGAACTTATGACTGCGATGGAAGAGGGTTATACCCATTTTAAATTTTTTCCTGCAGCGGCAGCTGGTGGTATCCCTATGTTACGCTCCATACATGGTCCCTTTCCTGAGGTTCGATTTTGTCCAACCGGAGGGATAAATGCAGAAAATTATAAGGATTATTTAGCATTATCAAATGTTTCATGTGTTGGTGGTTCGTGGATAGTCCCTGATGATGCTATAAAAAGGAATGATTGGGATTTGATAGCTAATTTATGCCAGACGGTAAATACGGTAACTATGTGTTAATTAAAATCGTTTGTATGATGGAAATAGATAATTAAAAGGAGTATTACATGGCTTGGTTAGTTGCAATAATAGGCTCAGTTGCAGGATTTTTATTTGGCTACGATGAGGGAATTATTGCCGGATCCCTGGATTTGGTAAAAAATCATTTTGATCTTAATGCAACTCATATAGGGGTTATGGCCTCAGCCTTACCATTTGGCGCTTTATTTGGGTCTATGATCATTGGAATATTTATGGCAACAAAAGGCTCCAGGCGATTTGGTCGTCGTACTTTATTATCCTGGGCCGGATTTCTTTTTTTCTTCGGCGCATTAGGAGCAGGTCTTGCGAACTCTATAGCAATTTTAGTGCTTTCGCGCCTTGTATTAGGTCTTGCAATTGGTATGGCATCCGTTCTTACTCCGTTATATTTAGCTGAAACTGCTAAAGTTGAAGCCAGGGGGGCTGTTGTAGCTATATATCAATTGGCGATGACAATAGGTATTGTCTGTTCCTATTCGGTTAATTATTTACTTATCGAGCACCAGGCCTGGCGTGCCATGTTTGCCTCAAGCGCTTTACCTGCTTTAATGTTAAGCATTGGCATCTTATTCATGCCTGAATCGCCCCGCTGGTTATGCAGTATTGATAGACGTGATGCTGCAAAGCGTTCATTAAAAAGATTAAGAAATAATAATAATATTGATCAGGAGTTGATGGACATTGAAACAACTTTAGCGAATGAACCAAAACAAGGGAGTTGGTTATTGTTGTTTAAAAGACCATTATTGCCCGTTTTAATGTTGGGAATGATGTTATTCTGTCTGCAACAATTAAGTGGAATAAATGTGGTGATTTATTTTGCTCCCGAATTGTTTAAAAATTTAGGTCTGAATAGCGCAACGGGTCAAATTTTAGCCACCATGGGCATAGGTCTGGTTAATTTATTAGTCACCATTATTGCAATTTTATCGGTTGATAAATTAGGACGACGTAAATTATTACTCATTGGATTTGCTGGCACCTGCCTGAGTCTGTTTGCATTATGCCTCTTTTCCCTTAACCATGTGGCAGGAATGGCTTATCTGTCAGTAATCTGTTTAACAGTTTATATTTTCTCATTTGCAATTAGCGTGGGCCCAATTCCTCATATTGCTATGGCAGAAATTTTCCCATTACATGTTCGTGGCGCGGGGATGGGCATGTCCGCTATGAGTAACTGGACATTTAATACCATCGTTATTTTTAGTTTTCCTCTTTTGCAACATACCTTGGGGATTGAATATACTTTTGGCTTATATGCCATTATTTGTTTTCTGGGCTTGATTTACACCTATTTCTACATGCCAGAAACCAAAAATATAAGTTTGGAGCACATTGAGAATTACATCATGGAGGGAAAGCCCTTGCGTTATTTAGGACGTGAAGAAGATCTTCGAGATGAGATGACTAAAACGAAATCTTCATTGTTACCGTCTAATTAGGAATAAGTAGGTACATTATTCGTATCTCGTATTAGACGAAACTGTAATGGGACATGAAAATGGCACCTGCTGAGATTGATAAATTTCCCGTAATACGCTTTGCTATTACGGGCTACGATTTACAAATTCTGCCGAAAGTAGCCCGTATTAGACGAAGTCGTAATACGGGAGTTGCAATGGCATGAGTTGGGTTTGATATTTCCCCGAAATACGCTTTGCTATTACGGGCTACGATTTACAAATTCTACTGAAAGTAGCCCGTATTAGACGAAGTCGTAATACGGGAGTTGCAATGGTATGAGTTGAGTCTGATATTTCCCCCGTAATACGCTTTGCTATTACGGGCTACCAATCTACAAATTCAGGCACCAATTGATTTATAAATGCTATTTAGATTAATGAATATTAATATTGGATTGAGCTAATCTATTTACTAATTTCTCTCGCAGATCAACAGCCCGAAGCACTGAAACATAACTCCAGGTCAGTGATACAGCTCCCTGAGGTAATCCAGTGTTTAAATTAATTTGTTCGCTAATATTTAAATCTGGAGCATATTGCTTCACAAGCTTTAAATATTCATCCCCAGTGTTTATGTATTTATTTATCAACAGTCGGTTCGAATCCGTAATGGGTAAGTTTGCAGCGAGAGTATAATAATATTCTGCAACAGTAGCGGTTAAAATATACCAGGGATTGCCGGTGCTATCTGTATGATAACCATCATAAGTATCCCCTGGATATCTGCCAAATAATAAGGCACCTTTATGATTTCTGTTTAAAGGAAACATTAAAGCAAATTGATGATGTAAGGCTTTAACCGTGTTGATTACAAAATTACTGTTGGGAGCAAAATTGCCTTTGGTTTCAGGGTTTAGCAAGACTCCCAAAAGAACAGAGGTATCCAGTTCAAGAGTTTTTTGTGGTCCTGCATGGGGCGGTAACGTAGCCTTAATTAAATGATTATCTTTATCGAGGTGCTGTTGTAAGCGATTATCAATTAATTTTGCCTGAGTTGTGTAATAAAGAGCTGCCTGAGTATCATATAGTCGGTTTGCAAGCGTGGCCCCGTCAAGTAACGCTTTCTTCTGACTCATCGCCGTAAAAAAATGAGATCCATATACTTCTTCCCACAAATCAAAATTATCGTCTTGCCAATGATGCGCAATGTATTCCAAATCTATTTTAATAGCACCCATGGTTGAAGGGTCCATTACGCCACGGTACAAATGAGTAGTTACATAGTTGGTTTCATGCTGATCTAATAATTGGTGTGCGAACCGGATAAGTACCGACGCTCTTATAGCGGGGCCATCATTTTGCGGCCTACCCCAGGCACCATCAAAAGGATAACCATTCAGGTAAAATTTGGGCTCGCCCAAAATATCCTGATTAGGCAAGGGGTCTATTTGATGTTGAATGGTTTTGGTCCAATTAACATATTCATATAAACGGTTTTTATAAACAGCGGCATGAGTGGATTCGTACCAGCTTTCGACCAGACCCATAGCTATTGCTGAATCTCTTACCCAATCGTAATAATAATTTGGATTTTGTTGCGATGGGGAGGCTACTATTGCACCCAAAGGGCGGAAATTGGCAAAGAAATTCTGTTTTAAAATCTTTACTTCTGCCTCATTAAATACAGCGCTCATTGCTTGTGATACCATAATAAGCATTAGAAAAAAAATCCTTTTCATTAAAATCTCCAGAATATTACTAATTAAAAAACAGCAACATAGTACCGTTAATTAATTATTTCTGCTAATGCTTTTACCCACAGTGGGTGATGATTCATTCCAGGGATTAAGGTAAATTGTTCGCCACCTAATTCCAGCCATTGTTCTCTACCGCGCATACCTATCTCTTCCAGAGTTTCGAGACAATCAGTGACAAATGATGGGCAGGTGATGGTCAAATTTTTAATCCCTTTTGCAGCCAGTTCTTTTAATACCTCATCAGTATAAGGCTTAATCCAGGGGGTTTTACCTAAACGAGATTGAAATGCAGTACTGTATTGGTTTGACTCTAAATGAAGTTCTTTTGCTAACAGGGTTGTGGTGTGATGGCACTGTGCCTTGTAACATCCCTGATTCATATTATTTATTGGGGGACAAATACCCTCACAAACGCTATCGCATCCGCTTTTCTTGATTTGACGCTCTGGAATTCCATGGTAACTAAATAACAAAAAGCTATTTTGGGGCTGGTGATCTTTAATAAGTTGTGCTTGAGCTTGAATATAGGCGGGATGTTGATAAAAATCACGAATCACCTGTAAGGAGGGCACTACCTCCCTGTTCATGGCTACCTTTAAAACGTCTTCAATCGACGAACCAGTCGCTGCTGAAGAATATTGTGGAAAAAGCGGGAGTATCGTGATTGAATGACAATCTCTCAATTCATCCATAGCCTGGCGAATCGAGGGTTGACCATATCGCATGCCCAAGGCCAATTTGTATTGAGAACCGATAATTTTTTGTAATTCACTTAGCAGTTGCTGACTTTCTGTTAACAGGGGAGATCCTTTATCAGTCCATATCGTTTGATATGCATGGGCCGATTTGCTGGAGCGAAAAGGAAGTATTATTCCATAGACAAGACAATAACGAATCACAGTTGGGATATCAATAACTCGTTTATCAGTTAAAAACTCGCGCAAATAGGAGCGAACAGCTGCCACATCGCTGCCACTTGGTGTACCGAGATTAGTGAGTAATAAACCGCGCATAATAATAAACTGTCCAGGCCAAAACAAAGTGCCTCATCATAACCTAAGATGATGGACGCAGCACTTAATTAATCGATGCTGCGCTAAAGTTTACTGTATATTGAGAATTAGGCCATCTCTTCGGTTTCTTCACTTAGGGCTATAACGTTTGAGGCATGTAATCCTCTTTCGCCATTTTCCACTTCGTAGTTAACAACTTGACCAGGAACCAGTGTTTTGTAACCAGTACCGTGTATCGATGAGAAATGAACAAAAATATCTTCACCACCACCTTCAGGAATTATAAATCCCCAACCTTTGGCATTATTAAACCATTTGACCTCGCCTCTAGCCATGACTCCTCCTTTTGCTAAAGCTTATCAATCGTCGACTGGTTAACCAGTTGAGCAATTGCATTCGTCCTTAAATGACAATTGTTATCAACCTATTATTTAATAGGTTATTTCAACATAACGCAAAAAGGGATCATTACTCAATACATTTGTTAAAATTTCCTCTGAAAATAACCGGGTTTTTGTCATGCTCCGAGGAAATTTATCCAAACGCAATTTAATTTTCAGTTAATGATTTGATACAATCTAATCCTGCTTAATAAAATTCGGACTTGTTTTGATTATCGATGAACGCATTGAATCATCCTCTGTGGTTCTTGGTGACTGGCCTTTGTCTCGCGTCTATTTGAAAAATGAATCATCTTATCCCTGGTTTATCCTTGTGCCTCGAAAAGATAATATTCAGGAAATCTATCAATTGACTAAAGAAGAGAGAAGTGTACTTATTGAAGAAGTAAATCTATTGTCACTTTTGGTAAAGAACTATTTTATGCCCGATAAATTGAATATAGGTGCTTTGGGAAATGTGGTATCACAACTGCATGTGCATATCATAGGACGAACTAAAACCGATTCTTTATGGCCACAGGGAATTTGGCAATCTTCGATGAGAGAGAATCCCTATAAAAGCAATGAACTTGAAAACCTAAGCAACATGTTCAAACCTTTAATTGTAGATTCTTTGTCTAAATTACCTACTTTTTTTGCAAAATAGCACTGGATTAATTATTAAAGTTATTTTAATATAAATTATTTTGAGGGTAAAAACATCTTTTTTTGTAGTTATTGTGAACATTTTGGACTCTATTAAGTAAATTTAAGCGCCTCTTAATAATTCCTTAAGTTCAATATGGTACTTTTTATAAAAGTTAAAGATGAGGATTTCAAATGGCTAATCAAAGTACTGCTAAAATGTTGGCAACTATGAGCAGGTTAACCAAAACTCCGGTGGCTAACTCAATTGATACCTCCCCTCACGCTACCACTACTGAATACCCTGCTCCTCAATTAAATCCGGCAGAGGATTTAAAAAATTTAATTTCTAAAATTCTCCATCCCGAAGCGGATATGACTCATACGATTGTAGATAGAGGCTAAGATCGATAAAACTCGGGTGCATCTCGAACTTTTTAAGTATATACTTTTACTAATAATACATAGCTTGAGGTCAACATGACGGGGAAGTTCGCAGCGACAAGTCATTGGCGCGATTCAGCGCGCAGCGCCCGTTTTTTTATGGTAGACGCACGGGCAGCTTTTCCTATATTTCTGTTTCTAATGCATATTCGCGTTTGGACGGGTGTTCTCGTACTGGTGTCCGCAGTATTTTTTGGCATTATTGAGCATTATGGATTTACCGTACCTGTATTCTTACGTTGGTTGAGAAATTTTTTGGCAGGAACAGTTAAATCATCGCAACCATGGTGGAAATAATGGAAAAAGACATCACCAAATGCATGGTAACCATTGCAGCGAGTTTGAATGCCAAATTTTATTTAAATGATCGTTTTCTAAGTTATGACGAAGTATTCTCTGATAGTGGCCTACTGCCAGCTATAGCCAAGCGCGCAGATCAACTGTGTTCTCTGTGTTTAGGGTATGGACTTGGAGCTACTTATGATGAATCTGAAGGATCATTATTGGGGATGCGGGTGGTTTTTGATGAAGTCACTCCTAATGTATTACGTTTGTTATGTATGACTGATGTGGTTAATGAACTTATTCAGGGGGGGCCTAGTCGTGACTACACTCCTCTTGATGAGTTAATGTATGACTAAGTGGATTTACCTTTATTGTAAAGAATTAGAAATTTATTACCTCAAGCTGTTTTTTATATGATATAAATGTTTAAACTTAGTGGTAATAAGAAGTAATCAGTTTAGGAGTTGTACGATGGCAAATATAAAAAATCCTTCAAGTGAAAACCGATATGGCTTTCTTGGAGCACCTCGATCTGGCCACATTTCCCAAGAGCATGCTCACTCAACGCTTCTCCGTCTCAACAGTTTGTTAGATAAAACAGGCAAAGCCGCAACTTTTAAAAAGGATAATCCGGATAATGAAAGTGCGGTCAAAGTGTTGCTTGAATGTCATAGTACAATTCATTCAATTGTAAACGGAACTGTTGAAAATAAAAATGCCGTCATTACTGACGAAACTCCTTATTCACTAAAGGTTTAATTTTAATACACAAAAATCAATTTCTTAGCATATATTTTTTAAATACTGTTATACTTCATATATCAATTAAATTATGGATCACCTTGGACTTAATTTAGCATTATGAAAGACAGACTCTCGGATGAACAAAATGACGCTATTCTCAATGCCTTAAACGACGCTATTGAAAAAGGGCCTTGGGATCAATCTAGTTTTTTAAAAGTTATTGGTAAAAATTTAGTTGAAATTCGTGATGATTTTTTAACCCAGCTTGGTGCAAGTACTAAAGCTCAATTAAGGGCTGAATCTAATTTAGCCAATCGTTTAGCACTACGCAGTGGTCAGCAGGAAGTCTATGTCTCCTTATATTCCGCAGACGGAAATAACCTCCAAACTTGGGAGCGAATAGTTGCGAATTTACCTCGTCAGATGATTTCGCGACCAATATATGCTCGTGAAGAAGACATTAAATCACTACTTAAAACTAAAGAAAATAAGAAAAATGAAGCATATGTCGCAATCTTTATTAATCAGGGCGATATTCTTCCCTTGGCACCAGATAAAGCTTCCGTTGACAAGTTGGGCACCGTATTATTAGCTTTAAAAGACAAAACACTAAACCTTGATAATATAAGTCGTTTTGTTCATTTCACCGGAACTTATCATTATGTGCAAGGTCGACTTACCAAAATCCCATAATAAGAGTGTTTCAATGGTTCTTTATTTTTAAATTAGACTTTTCTCGCTGGAAAAGATCGCAAAATAATATCAGAGCGGTATATACTTCAATTAACTAATTAACTAAAAGTTTGCAACGATGGCGCAACAACAGCAGTCCCAAGGTTCAGATAACTCGATGGCTCCAGTTTGGATTATCATTCTGTTGTTTTTGACTGTTTTTTTTATTTGGAAATTGGGCCATCAGCATATCGTCAATTTTGTTTTTTTTATTAATATCTGGCAAGCCAAACTGGTTAATTTATTTATTAACAGTCCTGAGCTTTCTCAACGTATTTTGGACATGCAAACTTTAGATCCTAATGGAGTAGATTGGACCACACTGGTGGCCATGACGCGCGGAGTCGGCGATTTTATGCGTTATCCGGTAGTATTGGTATTAATAGTTTTAGCCATAGTTCTTTATAATTCGAATATCACCTTAAAGTATCGTAAAACCCATGATATGAAATCCTTGCGCGCGCAGGAGCAGTTTAACTGGCCGGCTATTATGCCTATAATCAAAGAAGATTTGGTAAGCCAGGATGTTAATAAAGGACCGTGGGCTATGGCATTAACGCCTATGGAATTTGCTCGTAAATTCAATTTGTTACGAAAGGATGATGTTCTTTTGGATAATCCTGTTCCCGGACAGGAAATGACCGCAGGAATTAGAAAAGGGGATGCCAAGCGGGTATTTACCATGCAACTGGGGCCCTATTGGGATGGATTTGAACATTGCTCGCCTCAGGCTTATGCTTTGGCCGCAGTTTTTATGGCGCGTATGAATCGTGACCGAGATGCTGCGAATCACATTTTAAATGTCATCGATAAAACGTTCGTTACGGGAAAACCTGATTTCTCTGTCGCCAGACCTGTTATGAAAAAATATCAAAACACCGAACTGGTGCAAGAAGTCACCTCCAAGCATGCTTATATGTTAACCGTAATGGCCTCTCTTCTCGAGGCAGCCCGTGATGATGGTGTTGTGCCCAGCTCAGAATTTTTATGGCTAAAGCCAATAGATCGCCGATTATGGTATATGCTTAATTGTGTAGGCAGACAAACTCCTTTTGCTGAAGTTGGCGGTCCTTTTGCCCATTGGCGTGCTGAGAAAGAAATGGGGCGGCGGTCATTAGTACCTATGATAGATGAGGCAATCAGAGCTTTGGAAATTGCAATAAAAGAAATTAAATTAACACCCCGTCAGATGGAGGAATTAGAGCCATGATGCGTGGTATCGAATCGCGACATGAACTAGATCCCACACTATTGCTGAGGGATACGCGAACGTTTACTCAAAGAGTAGCCGATTTTTTTGGTGACCCAACCAACATATCTATCGTTCTGTTTACTTTAGCAGCAATGTCTTACTACTTTTCAGAAGTTGCTACTCTACTGATGATTTTTGGTTCGTTGTTTTTTTTATACAGTTATTCGCGCAAGCAAAAATTACCATTTCGGTTGCCACAAATTGCCCGTGTAAAAGATTTTAATGATTTGAAGCCTGGGCAAAATAAACCCAATATTGCTCGCGGCATTTCTTTTTTTGGTAATGATCGTAAAAGTGGCGAGGAATTATGGTTCGCAAATGATGACATGCGAACCCATGCATTAATATTTGGCTCCACGGGTAGTGGTAAGACCGAAGCATTGGTCTCTCTGGCGTATAATGCATTAATCCAGGGAAGTGGTTTTATTTATGTAGATGGTAAAGGAGATAATTCCTTATACGCCAAAGTTTTTTCCCTGGTCAGAAGTATGGGGCGTGAAGATGATTTATTGTTAATTAATTTTATGACGGGAGCACGTGATATTGTAGGCCCCCAGGAAAAAAGGTTATCGAATACCCTTAATCCTTTTTGCCAGGGCTCATCCAGTATGCTGACGCAATTGGTAGTAAGTCTGATGGGGTCCTCCAGTCAATCTGGTGATGGGGACATGTGGAAAGGCAGAGCGATAGCATTCGTTGAAGCCCTGATGAGATTACTGGTATATATGCGGGATGAAGGTGCTATTTTGCTTGATGCAAACTCAATTCGTAATTATTTCGATCTGCAACGCCTTGAATCTATTGTAATTGATAAAATATTCCCGCGCGATGATCAGGAAAGTATAAATATCGAACAAATTCCTAAGCTGGTAACCGATCCCTTAAGGAACTATCTCAATACTCTTCCTGGTTATAATAAAGAGAAAAAAGGCAAACAAGTGTCGCAGGTTTTGGAACAACACGGGTTTATCACCATGCAACTTGTACGAAGTTTCTCCTCCCTTGCTGATACTTATGGCCATATTATTCGAACTAACCTTGCGGAAGTTGATTTTAAAGATGTGGTACTCAATCGACGAATCCTGGTTGTTCTTCTGCCGGCTCTGGAAAAGTCACCCGATGAATTATCCAACCTTGGTAAAATTATTGTATCCTCTTTAAAGGCAATGATGGCAGCTGGTTTAGGCGAAGAGGTAGAGGGTGATTACCGTGATGTGATTTTACGAAAACCCACCAATGCCCCTACGCCTTATATGTGTATTCTTGATGAATATGGTTACTATGCCGTTCAGGGATTTGCCGTTGTTCCTGCACAGGCAAGGTCTTTAGGATTCTCAGCTATTTTCGCTGGTCAGGATTTGCCTGCATTCCAAAAAGCATCAAAAGAAGAAGCTGCATCAATCGGTGCGAATACCAACATCAAAATATGTATGAAACTTGAAGATCCAACTGAAACATGGGATTTCTTTACCAAAACAGCTGGTGAGGCCTATGTCACCAAAGTGGATTCTTTTCAAACCAAAGAAAGTAGTATAGCCAACAGCTATATGGATACAAAAAGCTCCTCGTTTGAAAAAAGAGCGCGTGTGGATTTGCTTGATTTGAAAGAACAAACTGAGGGAGAGGCCCATATCTTCTTCAAATCGAAAATTGTGCGTGCACGAATGTTTTATGCCAATCCAAAACCTGTGAAACAATTAAAGATAAATCAATTCTTAAAAGTCGAGCCTCCTCCAGATGATTATCTAATGAAGTTGCAAAAACAATTGGCATCCTTCACCAAAATTCTTGATAGTGGTGATTTAAGTATTAATAAACATGTTGAAAACGAAGAAATTTCATTAATAACCAAGGTATTACGCGAATCCACTGTAGAAGAGCCTATAGAACGTAGTGTGGCCGCTTTACTTGCTTTTCATGGTTATAATGAACCTGAGCCTGTAGAAGACATCATTGAAGAAGAGGTAGAAGGTGCGCTAACAATCTTTAGCGGATTAAGAATTACACCCAATTCTATGCCTCTTCTGGTTGTTGATAAGGCGGCTTTTTCGGAACCTTTATTACCCATTAATGAAACACGCAATCAGATGATGATGATTGAGCGTCTTGCAGGTGCTAAAGATAAATACGCAGGAACCGTTGCGAACGAACTGATTAAGGATTTTCAAATGGCCACCAGTTATCCTCCTGATGAGCGCGATGCCATTGATTCACTGGAGTTAACTGATATTGTAAGAAGTTTATCCGCAAAAATTGTCTCGGAACGTGAGAAAGCAAATAATAAAACTGAGGACGAGTTTTAAAATACTGTTGTCTCGAATATTTCATTAGTACATGAAGACAAACAGGCTGATTAATATCTTTTAAACGGAAGCCAAATTCTCTTTTATTCTATAGAAGTCATTTGCGAATTGGTAAGTATTTAGCCGATCTTTTGTTAGCTATTCGTAAGGCAGATAAAAAATAAACCAAATCCCTTCACCATACAAAATAAATAATTTAAAAAAATAGCAATTTTCGTTAATTCATTGTAACGTAATGATTTGAAACTTTTTAACATTACGATAGTCGTTTAATAGTAGACATGGATAGCACCAAAAGTGTATTTTCAAAAATGGGGATAACGAGTGAGATCAGTGCTTACTAACTACATTGCAGTAATTGCCAGAATAGCAGGATTAATTCTGTTATTTCAGGTGAGTGCCTGCCATCGTGAGGTTTATATCCCTGAAGATCCTAAGTTACCTTGCAAGGTCCGTGGTGCTTGTGATGCAACTGTCATGAAGTATATGAAAAACCTGAACAAGAAAGGGATTAAAGTAATCTCAATAGGTCAGGATTATTTGATTAGTATACCTGCTAGTGCTTTGTTTGCCGATCAATCGCCCCATTTGATGTGGCCATCCTACGGGTTATTGAACGAAATTGCTGTTTTTCTGAAACAATTTCGGAAAGTAGCTATTACTGTGACAAGTTTTAGTAGCAAATATGTTTCGGTGCAACGAGAGCGCTCATTAACTTTGGCCAGGTCCCGTGTAGTGGGTGAGTATTTATGGTCTCAAGGCATAGATAGTCGTTTTATCTTTACACAAGGTTTAGGTAGTGATAAACCTATAGTAAGCTTTACAAAAGGTGGTGATTTATCACCAAATGCTCGGGTAGAAATTACGTTCAGGGACGCAATTGTTTAAGTTTAGGTGAATAATGAGTCGTGAAACCTGGAATTTGATTAAGAATAATAAAAATTTTAATGTTCATGTATACCGACGCGGTTTATGGGCATTAATTATAGCCCTGGTTTTGAGTGGAATTATCAGTAGTTTGATGTTTTTGACCTATATTACTGAGCCAGAGCGGGATTATTATGCAACAAGTGGGATAATACCTCCTATATTACTTAAACCAATGTTGGGGCCCAATTTATCATCTGAAGCATTACTAGAGCCAGATCCACCTACAGATGATACACCGAGGCTTATTCCCCAATGATTAGAGGATACTATGGCTGAAGATGCTTTAACTGCTGTTGCATTACGAAATCAGTTTTATAAAGACAGTCAACGCAAAGTAATTTTGGCGTTGTTACTTGCTATAGTTGTTAATTTAGTGCTCGGTTCGATGCTCGTCTATATATTGACACATCCTCCTGCTCCCCGATATTTTGCAACAAGTATAAACGGACGAATAACTCCATTATTTCCATTAAACGAGCCTAATCAATCCGATTCTGCAGTATTACAATGGGCGAACCAGGCTGCGATTGCATCGTTCACCTACAATTTCGTTAATTTCAGGGATGAGCTGCAGGCTTCTTCAGGATTTTTTACAGCAGAGGGCTGGGATCAATTTCTCACGGCATTACAACAATCAAATAACCTGGATGCGGTTAAAGCAAAAAAATTAATCGTTTCTGCTGTGGCAACCCGCGCGCCTATTATTTTACAAAAAGGTATTTTAAACGGAGTTTATTCCTGGCGAGTACAGATGCCTATTCTAGTCACCTATCAAAGTGCTAGTGAATTCACTCAGCAAAATAACGTGGTTACCATGTTAATCACGCGTGTTTCCACTTTAAACTCTCCCAGAGGTATTGGTATTGCGCAATTTGTTGTAGGTCCTGCCAGTGGTGGGGTTAATTAATGAGACGCGTTAATTCATTCATTTTATTACTGATGCTTGCGTGGATGCTTCCTTGTTTCACTATGAGCTCTTTTGCAGCTCCCCCCACTGATGAAGCACAACAAGCCTTGCAACAACTGAGATTGTTGCAGCAGAGACTGTCACAAAGTCCGGACCAGGATGGACAGCAGAACAATGCAAATTCAGCAATTAATGCCATGAATTCAGCAGCTAATCCTTCCTCTCAGAATGCAGCGGCAGCAGCTCAAGCCAAACAAAATGAACAGGCTGTTGCTGAAGTTAATTCAGAAATAATCAGTCAGAACGATAGTGAAGTAATTGATAATAAAGCATTTAAAGATATGACCCGTAGCTTATATCCTCTAAATCCCGAACAAATTGTTCGCTTAAAACAAATGTATCAAACCTCTGAGTTTGCACAAGCTTCAACCCCAGGTACTCCTCCGAAACCCACTGCAACGTCACAGTTTGTTAATTTATCACCAGGGTCAACCCCCCCAGTAATCAGATTATCGCAAGGTTTTGTATCCTCATTAGTTTTTCTCGACTCTACGGGTGCACCATGGCCAATTGCTGCATATGATCTGGGTGATCCGGCTGCGTTTAATATTCAATGGGATAAAACCAGTAATACCTTGATGATCCAGGCGATGAGATTATACAACTATGGTAATTTGGCAGTTCGGTTGCGCGGTCTTAACACCCCGGTCATGTTAACGTTAATTCCAGGACAAAAGGCAGTTGATTATCGGGTGGATTTGCGAGTTCAAGGATTTGGGCCAAATGCTAAAAGTATGCCTATGGAAGAAGGCATTCCTCCTTCCGCAAGTGATTTGCTTCTTCATGTGCTTGATGGTGTTCCTCCACCGGGAAGCCACCGGTTAGTGGTTAGTGGTGGAGATGCGCGGGCTTGGCTGTTAAATGAAAAAATGTATGTGAGAACTAATCTTACTGTCTTATCACCAGGGTGGTTAGCAAGTATGACCAGTGCAGATGGAACTCATGCATATGAGATGCAAAAGTCTCCAGTTTTATTAGTATCCTGGCATGGTAAAGTCATGCAACTCAAGGTAGAAGGGTTATAAGCAATGGCAAGTAGAAAAGAAAATTTAAAATCATTGTTTTCTAATACTCGAACACGAGTCATTATTATTTTTACATTGATCCTTTTGGTCATTGCAATAGTTATTGGCTATGTGAAGTTAAGAAGCTCTGCTACCGGAACATTATCTTCAGAAGTGACTAATGCTCCTGCTGGAATACAATCCATCCCAGGGGTACTCGATCCCACTGCTCAATATGCCAAGTTACAAGAGCAACAAAATATCACTCAAGCGCAACAAGCGGAGCAAACCGGTGGGAGTGCTATACCAACTATAATTCGAACTCAGGCATTGGGCGAAGGAGTTGGCGTTATTGGTTCCCAAGATGGGCAAAGCGGTGTCGGATTTAGTGCGTTGGCTCGCGAAGATGAAGAGGGCGCACAACGAAGTTTATGGATTCAAGCATTACAAAATGGGAGTTGCAGTAAAACTGCCATTTCCCGAGTTAAAAGTCAGGGGGCTCAATTAAGTGATTTAAAGGCAGCATGTTCCTGTGCTCAATTAAAAGATACTGGTATTGTTCTTCAAGATCTTGAACAAGTGTGTGAGTGTAAAGAGTTAAAGGCAGCAGGATTTAATGCCAGGCAGTTAAAAGATATTGGTTATTCGGCCGCGCGGCTTAGAGCGTGTGGCTTTGATGCATGCGAATTAAAAAATGCAGGATTTTCCGCTCAGGAAATGAAGGATGGTGGATATTCCGATGGGGAGCTTAAAGGTGCAGGTTTTAGTGACAATGATATAGCCAGAGCAAGTGGTTTACCTGATGGAATAACCTTTGCGAATGTTCAAAATGCTGGTTGTGATCCTGTAGCATTAGCCAAATTACGACAATCAGGGGTTACGGCCTCGGCTATAAGACGAATAAGTGGTTGTAGTGCAGAACAATTAAAAGCTGCAGGCTTTAATGCAAAAGATTTAAAAGATGCAGGATTTAGTGCTGCTGATTTAAGAAGAGCCGGTTTCTCTCCTGCCGAGCTTAAGGATGCAGGTTATACAGCAAGGGATCTTCTTAACGCAGGTTATAATCCTGATGATCTTGCCAGAGCTGGATATACAGCCGCTCAGATTAAATCCGCCCAGGCAGAATTACCCCCTGGTATTACTCCTGCTGATGTAAAAAATGCAGGATGTGATGTAGATTCTTTAAGAAGACAACAGGCAGCTGGAGTTAGTGCCACATTGATAAAGCAGTATGCTGTATGTAGTGCTCAGGCATTAAAAACAGCAGGGTTTCCAAATAATGATTTAGCTAATGCAGGTTTTACTCCTCAAGAAATCAGCGCTGCAACTCCTTTAGCAGATAATGCTATTAAGAGTGGGGGATGTGATCCTGCTCAACTCAAACGTTTGTTTGCAGCAGGTGTATCGGCCAAACAAATTAAGGATATCAGCGGTTGTAGTGCTCAAGCATTGAAAGATGCGGGATATGATGCCAAATCGCTACTCGATGCAGGTTATACCCCAACACAATTAATGAGTGCAGGTTTTACTCCAAAACAGATTTCTGATGCAGGTTTAAGTCCGGCTGATATTATTGCAAATGGGCGAGTCAGTGATTGCAGTGTTGAATCATTGCGAAAAGCTTATGCTGCTGGTGTTTCTGCTCAAACGATTAAACAAACTTTGGGGTGCTCGGCGCAAGCTCTTAAGAATGCAGGTTATGGGGCTAAGGATTTAAGAAATGCAGGGTTCACAGCAGCCGAGTTAAAAGCGGCCGGTTTTAATGCAAAAGACTTAAAGGATGCTGGTTTCTCTCCTCGAGAATTACGCGATGCAGGGTTTAGTCCGCAACAATTAAAAGATGCTGGATTTAATGCTCGGGAACTTAAAGATGCAGGGTTTAATGCTGGAGAATTAAAAAATGCTGGTTTTAACGCAGCTCAGTTAAAAGGAGCTGGTTTTACTGCTAAAGAACTAAAAGATGCAGGCTTTAATGCAGCGGAGCTTCGCAATGCCGGGTTTGACGCCAAAGATTTGAAAGATGCTGGATTTAGTGAAGCTAATTTAAGAAGTGCAGGGTTTAGCCCGAAAGATCTTAAAGATGCCGGTTT
>JAUXYG010000029.1 GCA_030694525.1 Legionella sp.
GAAGAATTGAACCGAGAGCCATCAAACATAGAAGCAAATCTTTTCCTACGTTACGAAATAGACAGAGCGAGCGGCAAAAAATTTTACAGGAAAGAAATATAAAAATAGAAAATTATAAGGACGCTGCTTAAGGCAGCGCCATTAGGTCAAATGACCCAACCTACTTGAGTCATTGTTTAACTCAATAAATTCTTTATTAAACAGAAATGTTTATAGAAAGTGCTAAATAAAGTTGATTTAGTTCTGTGTTGTAACTCTTAATATTTCAGCTAAGGAGGTATCCCCTAAAAGCACTCGCTTAAAGCCGTCTTCTCTGATGCTCGCGGTTCCAGGTCTTAAGTAATTTTCCAGCGTCTGGATGTTCTCGTGACGATGAATCATACCACGGAGTGTTTCATCGATGGTGATGAGTTCATAGATTCCAGTTCTACCTCGGTATCCGAGATTATTACAGAACTCACATCCTTTGGGTTCAAATACCTGAGACACATCGGTATCCGGTGTTAAACCCATAAGTTCCTTTTCATCGTCTCTTAACTGATGTGGTGTCTTGCAGTGGGGGCAAAGTTTTCTCACTAATCGTTGCGCGATGAGCCCAACGATACTTGAAGACATCAGAAACGATTCTACGCCCATATCTCTTAAGCGGGTTAAAGCACCCAAAGCACTGTTAGTATGTAGCGTTGAGAGTACCAAATGTCCCGTTAAACTGGCCTGTACCGCAATTTCTGCAGTTTCCAGATCTCTTATTTCTCCAATCATTACAACATCGGGATCTTGTCGCAAAATCGCTCGTAATCCTTTGGCAAAGGTCATTTGGACCTTAGTATTGACCTGAGTTTGACCTATTCCTGCTAAATCATATTCAATGGGATCTTCAATGGTTAAAATATTTCTCGTAACCTGATTTAATTCAGTGAGCATCGCGTACAAAGAGGTTGTTTTTCCTGAACCTGTTGGACCAGTTACCAGAATAATTCCATGAGGCTCTGCAATCATCCGTCTCATTGCTTTAGCAGTGGATTTAGGCATGCCTAAAAGGTTTAAATCGAGCTGGGCTGCCTGTTTATCTAAAATACGCAGTACTACTCGTTCACCATGATTGGAGGGGAGAGTTGAAACCCGAACATCGATGTTATGGCCCCCGATACGTAATGAAATACGACCATCCTGGGGAATACGCTTTTCGGCGATATCCAGTTTCGCCATAACTTTTACGCGCGATATAACCAGAGGAGCGATTGCGCGCTGAATTTCTAAGACCTCTTGTAACACCCCATCAATTCGGTTTCGAACTAATACTCTGTTTTCATAAGTCTCGATATGAATATCTGAAGCCTTTTGTTTGATGGCTTGAGTAAATAATGCATTTAACAAGCGAATAATCGGCGCGTCGTCCTGATTTTCTAATAAATCCTCACTAACAGGTAACTGACTCGCTAACAAAGTAAGATCCATGTCATCTTCCATACCTTCTGCAGCATCTAAAATTGAGGATTTGGATTGATAAATATGAGCAAGATGTTGCTGGAATGCTGATTCATCTACCGGTTTTAATTCAAGCTCTCGTTGCACTAAACGTTTGATTTCAGTAAATGCTTGCAGGGTAGTTTGAGGCAGATGATAAATAATAGCTATTTGATCCGTCAGTTCACCAATCACCACCCCATGGTTTTTTGCAAAACTGTAGGGCAATTTAATTGAGCGCTCTTCTTTTTCCATAATCATTTGGTCATTAAATGTGATGGCACAGCGGGAGTTGTAATACTCGCAGGAGGGCTCGCAAAGGGAAGAGGGAGATCCGCCTGAGTTAATGGAGGCAATAAAGTCTGGTTATCAGATTGCTCATATTCCTCTTGCGAACGTAACCAATCCATTTGATATTGACGGACGTCATTATACTTTTCACCGGTAACCTGGAGATTTTCTCGCTCGTTACGTAAAATTATGGGTTTAATAAAAACCATAAGAACGCGTTTATCCCGGTTACGAATATTTCGTTGAAATAAACGTCCCAGTCCCGGTATATCCCCTAAAATAGGCAGACGATTATTCTCATTACCAATACTGTCCTGAGTCAGGCCTCCTAATACCACTATATCTCCACTCTCAACATGCACTGAGGTTACGATGCTACTGATTTTAAAAGTGGGTGTCGTTGAGCTGTCAATTGAATTTGCTGGATCAAGAGTATCGTTTCCTTGATCTATTTGCATTTGAATCCCTTGTCCACGCGTTATTTGTGGTCTCACATAGAGATGAAGCGCGACATTAACCCGGTCAAATGTAGTAAAAGGACTTGCTGTAGTTGTTCCTCCTGCATTATTTGGATAGCTGGTAGAAGCTACAGACACTTGCTTACCCACCAGAATTTTAGCCTGGCGATTATCAAGGACTACTACAGACGGTGTGGATAAAATATTAGCTTTTTGCTCCCGTGCCAGTGCATAAATTTGGGCTTGGAAATCTGCAATTTTGGTTTTGGAGTTAATTATCGCAAATCCTGGTCTGAAATCTCTTGGATTTCCGGTTTGCTGGTCAGAACCCCATTCAATTCCTAGATTGTTCACATCATTTTGATCAACCTCAGCCACTAAAGCTTCAATCAGGAGTTGAGCGGGTTTGATATCTAACTGATTGATCACGGTCTTTAAAATACGAATGATTGAGGAGGGTGCATTAATAATAATCGAATTGGTATTTGGCTCCGCTATAATTTGTACCATGGGTTTGGTTGTGCCCTCATTTTGTGTGCTTGCGGAGGAGGTATTAGCGGTAGCTTGTGAATTTCCCTGAGGCACAATTGCTGCTGAATTTTGGCCGTTACCCGAGCTGCTGCCCGCAGCAAGATTAGAGGCAGGATTGGTACTGTCAAGCACTGGACGAGTAATGGTGCCAATTGTCGTACCCACATTACCGCTAAAGTTTGCTTGGGCTATCCCGGCGAGTATGGGAACAAGATCCTCGGCGCGCAAGTAATTGAGATAAACAACCTGCGTGTTTGAGTTAATTCCTTGTGAGCTTTTTTTGTCTAATTTCATAATCAGCATACGTAATCTAATTCTATCTGTTTTACTGCCACTGACCAGAATGGCATTACTTCGATCATCAGCAGCAATAGTAATCTGCGCTCTCATGCCAATGTTAGATTGAGTTTTAACCAAATCTTTTAGTGTGTTCGCTACATCCATTGCCAGGGCATGGCTTAAAGGAACCAGATCAATTCCATTAGAGGAAGAACTGTCAACTTGTTTTATAATTCTAGCCAGGCTTTTAATGTTGTTCGCGCGACCCGATAAAATGAGCATATTTGATGGCGCGTAAGCCGAAACGCTACTCCACTGAGGCATTAATGGCCTTAAAACGGGAACCAGTTGTTCCGAAGGAACATAGTGAACGGGAACTACAGCTACCATCATGTCATCGCCACGTGGCGGATTTCTCATTTCATTTAAAAGATCCGGCGATAGGGTTTTTGCATCGATATTGGGAATAATCTTGATAATTTCGCCATTTGGTATGGCCGCATACCCTGATACCTGTAATACAGATAAAAAGACTTGATAGAGTTCTTCATTAGACATTGGCGTTGATGAGACTATGGATATTTTACCTTGTACTCGAGGGTCTATAACGAAATTTTTTCCTGTAACTCTTGAAACTTCTGCAATCACTGCTCTGATGTCTGCATTTCTCAGATTCCATAATTTACTTTCAGGGGGTAAATTAGAAGAAGGCTCGCTGGATTTTACGGATGCAGGTAATTCAAGTGCTGATTTTGGGTTTTTTGTAATGATAAGTTTACTATCGTTTTTTGATAATTTATCTTTTAATTCACGTGCTGTTTGATAATCGTCAATAGGACCTATTTGTACCAGGTATAAGCTTTTATCTGCAAGGTTTTTAACTTCAACGGGCTGACTCACCTGTGCCTGAAGCTCTTTTTGTCTTGATTGAGCCTCTTTTGGAATAGTAAATGCGCCTGCCTGAAGAAAAAATACTGTAGCACCATTTTTGGTTACGGTCGAAATATTTACGTCATTCGCATGAATTATTGAAGACCAGATTATGGTTATAAGTATTATAACTGTGGCGCGCATTTAAAAACCGTAAAGTCATGAAGAATAACATAATAACTAAATTTGGCTGCATACAATAGCTTTTTCTAAAACTAACTGGAGGAATTTCTAATTGGAGGGTTGTGGTGGCTATAGGTGGACTCGAACCACCGACCTCAGCATTATGAGTGCCGCGCTCTAACCGGCTGAGCTACATAGCCACAAGAGGCGTGATTTTGTCTTTTTCAGTGGATGATGTCAAGTAGATTGATGTTTTTTTTTATTAAAATGTTACTTTTATTTAAATATAAGTACATCAGTGGATGTACTCATATTTAGGGTTTGAGTCACAAACAGGTAGGATTTGGGTGTGTTTGCTTAAAATTGCAGAAGAAGTAAACCAATGAGTTGAAAATGGTTTTTATTCTTCAGCATATAATTCTTCTTCATGTTTTTTAGCAAATAACCAGGGAATTAAAACAAAAAGAATCAAACCACCGATTAAAAAAGCTTCAAAGAAAAACACATTGCCTATTGGGATTTGAGAGGGCGGAACGAAGCCTACAATCATAGCCGCAATACAGCAAGCGATCCCGATGCCCGCGACCAGCCACATGACCACAATTCCACCGGGGATGGTATATCCGCGAGGATGATCTGGTTTGCTGTATCTTAATTTAATTGCAGCAGCGAACATAATGATGTAGACAATTAATGCCATTTGCGCGCTTAAATCACTTAATATCCAATAAGCTGCATTAATTGAATCTAAAAAAATAAATATTGTACTCAGTATTGAAAAAATAATACCTTGCGTTATAAGAATCGTTACTGGGGCTCCATATTTATTAACTTCGGCAAATCGAGCGGGTAAGGAACCGTCACGGGCGGAAACCAATAGCCCTTTCGTAGGGCCAATAATCCATGCGGATACACCACTTAATCCCCCTAAAATAATTAACACAGCAATAACTGAAGTCATCCAGGGCATATGATAGGAACTGAAAAATACGGCATAGGCATCAATAAGTCCAGACACGACACTGAGACTGTCGTTTGGCACTACAATAACAATGGCCAGAGATCCCAGGGATAAAGTAGATATAATTAAAAGGGTGGAATAAAGTAGCGCGCGCGGATAATCCCGTTGTGGATTTTTCACTTCTTCGGCATGTACCGCAGACATTTCCATGCCAATTAAGCCAAATAAAACCGCAGAAAATAAGGATAAATTACCAAAAGAACTAAAGTCAGGAAGCCATGACGAAGGATAATTAACGGCTGTTGGTCGTCCCTGAATCATCCATAAAATTGCTAATAAGATAATAACCAGCATGGGCAGGATGGTTCCAACAGATGCGCCAATGACACTTACAATGCTTGATAA
>JAUXYG010000036.1 GCA_030694525.1 Legionella sp.
CGTGGTACGTAGGTTTATTTATCGTGGTACGTAGGTTTAGTTATCGTGGTACGTAGGTTTATTTATCGTGGTACGTAGGTTTATTTATCGTGGTACGTAGGTTTTATTTATCGTGGTACGTTGAATTAATTTATCGTGGAACGTAGATTTAAATGAATGTCAACAGACACTAAAAACCATATGAGTTGTTACTCTTCACGTTCTGGGGATATCGTGAGCAAGGGTGTAGTCTATAATAAGAATTACTATTTAAGTATCTTTCTTACATTACATATAGGTAATAAATGCGCTTCCTATTTTTGATTTTCTTTGTTATCGCGCACCCTTTATACGCAAAAACCGCAGAGGCTATATTTGCTGGTGGATGTTTTTGGTGTGTTGAAAGCGATTTTGATAAGTTGCCCGGGGTTGTCCAAACTATATCTGGATACGACGGAGGAGATGAGCCTAATCCTGATTATGAATTGGTCTCATCAGGAGCTACAAATTATGTTGAATCGGTCCGCGTTGTATACGATCCAGAGGTAATCACATACTCACAACTGCTGGATTATTACTGGCATCATATTGATCCCACGATGAAAGACGCACAATTTTGCGACCAGGGGCATCAATATCGTAGTGTTATATTTTATCTTAACGAAGAACAAAAAAAGGCAGCGTTAACCAGTAAAAAGGATTTAGAAAAAAAATTCCCACTTATCGTTACAGACATAATCCCATCAACTCATTTTTACCCTGCTGAAGAATATCATCAGGACTATTATAAAAAGAACCCATTACGTTATAAATATTACCGATATCGATGTGGTCGTGATGAACGTATCAAGGAGTTGTGGCATTAAATCAAGCGGTACTGCGAGTGAAATTGCATGAGACGAATGATAGCTGTCAGGAGAACTAATGCAATAAATAGAAATGCCAAAATATTAAAATAGTGTGGCCAAAGCATCATGGCAATAAAAAATATAAAGGCTTCTGCACGTTCCATCAAACCCGGACTATAATGAAAACTTTTGTGGGTTTCATTCACTGTAAAAATTCCAACAACAAGAAAACTTGTGATACAAAGAAGCATGCTTGCTAACATTAACAGAGCTGGAGTTCCTCGTTCTGCAGGTGCAATCGCAAAAAGTGATAAAACCACGGTGATCTCAACAATTCTGTCGCATATTATGTCCAATACCGAACCCCAATCCGAACTTTTTTGTTGCATACGTGCTAACGTTCCATCTAAAGTGTCGCAAATCCCCGATAATACAAGCAAAAAAATCGAAAAATAAACATAGTTCATTAGCAGTGTCGGCAGAACGAATAAGCCTAACACTCCGGAGAGAATTGTGATTTGGTTAGGCGTGACTTTATTTTGCAGATAATTTGCCAAGGGATTAATGAAATAGAATTGATAGGGCTGTCTTAAATATTCTTCAATCATGTGTAATCCTGATTATTAATTTTTTTTTATCAAAACAACCGACATAATTAAAAGAATTTCTTATGTCTGAACGATAACATCCTCAACATTTCGATAAACATTCAAGAGGAGGGAATTTAAGATTATAGTTTATTCAACCAGGAAACAAGTAAGCGAACTTTTTTTGAAAACAATTGTGGCTTGTAATACTCCACTGCAACTTGTTTGCTAATTTCACTAAAAGTTGGGTAGGGGACGATAACATCAGTAAACGAGCGTAATGTCTTTTGCTCCTTAACTGCCATTATCCAGGGTAAAATAAGTTCACCAGCACAGTGTCCAATTATAGTAACCCCTAAAATTCGTGCCTTGGCATCTGTGAACACTTTTATTTTCCCCTCTACCTTTAAATCGGTATTAGCACGATCATTCTCATTAAAGGGCCATTGGATTAGTTTAATATTTTTTTGCTGTAAAGCTTCTTTTTCAGAAATACCAACATGGGCTATTTCTGGTTCGGTAAAAGTAACTCTGGGGATATTTTGATAATTCACTTTAGATGGCAATTTAAATATGATATTACGGATGATAATTCCTGCCTGATAACTTGCCATATGGGTAAATCGAAAGGGTCCCACTACATCGCCAACGGCATAGACTCTTTTATTACTGGTTTGTAAATAAGAATTTACCTTAATGCCCTGAGTTGTATAATCAATACTGGCTTTATCCAGGCTCAGATTAGTTACATGCGCCTTACGGCCAATTGCGATCAGTAAATGAGAGCCAGTAATATTTATCAGTTCTCCTTTCTTTTGAATAACCATTTTTATATTCAGAGGGTTATCCGAGTGTACCTCCTGCACTGCACAATGTTCATAAATCGATATATTCATCCGGCTTAGTTGATCGCGAAGAATTGCGACACAATCTTCATCTTCTCCAGACAATAATGTTTGTTGCTCCACGATGGTTACATGAGTTCCAAGCATGGAAAAAGCCTGAGCCAATTCACATCCTATTGGTCCACCACCAATAACCATTAAATGTTGCGGTTGTTCGGTTAGATTAAAGATGCTTTCATTGGTAAAATAAGGAGTGCTATCTAAACCAGGGATGGGTGGGATCAGTGGTTTCGAGCCAGTGGCTATTACAAAATGTTTCGCCTGGATTTCCACGTCTCTAGCTGTAATTGTATTTTTTCCGGTGAATCGTGCCTCTGCTTCAATAACATCAACACCAAGAGATTTAAATCGTTCCACAGAATCGTGTTCTGCCAAGCTTTTGATCACATCATGAACGTGCTTTAGTACATTTAAAAAATTAATTTCTACTCCTTTTACTTCTATGCCAAAATTTGGAGCTTCCTGCAGGAGATGCGCTGTTTTAGCAGAGGCGAGCAATGCCTTTGAGGGAATACATCCATAGTTCAAGCAATCGCCACCCATTAATCCTGATTCAACTAAAATAACCTTAAGGCCGAGTTGTGCGGCAACTGATGCCACACTTAATCCCCCTGGACCGGCTCCTATAATGACGAGATCAATGGTGATAACTGAATTTTTTTGGCTCATTTTACTAATCTTTGGTTTGTAAAATACTGGAAGCAGAGACAGGCCTGCTAATGCAAGCAAAGGAAACAGAATTGAAGGAGTAAAAAGGACATTAAGATTAGGTGTTTGGTTCATTGCAAAAAGATTTTGTATGCTTGAACCGAGAATAACAAATACAGCTGTTCCCGGGATAATTCCAATAAACGTTGCCAGGATAAATGTTTTAGGTTTCACTCCAAGGAGTCCAGGAATAATATTTACTACCCAGAACGGAACTATAGGGATAAGCCTTAATGTAAGCAGATAGGAAAAAGCGTTGTTCTGAAAACCTGCCCGCATCCTCTCTGTCCACTGGTTTGCTGATTTAGCAAGCCAATTTCCCAGAGATGTTCGTACTGCAAAATAGAGTATTGTTGCTCCTGAGGTTGCAGCAATAATCACATACACAATCCCCCAAAAGGCTCCAAATAAAAATCCGCTTGCCAAAGTAAAAAAAACCGCACCTGGAAAGGATATGGCCACAGCAAGGGTATATGAGGTCAGGAACAGTAAAACTGTTAAAATATAATGCGTCTTAGTCCAATAAGTTAATTGAGCCTGGTAGGTATGTAAAAAAGAAAAGGATAAATATTGATCCAGACGAAAAATCAAAAAAAGAGCCAGTAAACCTAACAGCAGGATTAAAGGAAGCCAGGAGCGCAATTTATCTGTTGTCATAGTTATCCGTAACTTTTTAGCGTCTAATGAAATTTTAAGAGGAATGCATTTTAAATTTTGTTCTTGTTGTTATTAGGTTAGCCTGATATGAGTTTCGGAGCAAATCAGAACTTCTTACTGGATTGAATTTGTTTCAGGCCTTATTTTAGCCTTTATCTATAAATGTGTTGTGACAAAAAAACGTATTAAGTTACGTGTTTCTTGCAGATTGACACGAGCATTGATTAGATTTAATTGAACTTGCGCTGTGGTTTGTTCACGCTGGTTAACCAAAAAAAGAGTACTGTCTCCTTCCTGAAATTTTTTACCCTCACCCACTTCAACCTGTTGTGCTAACTGAAATTCGGTATTAAGTAAATTAAGTTGTTGCTGGTACATTTTAAGTGCAATTAAAAGGTTGGAATATTCATTATTTAATTGCTCGTATATCAGCTTTTTTTCAGTGCTAATTTGCCTTAATTCACTAGTCGTGCTTATAATTTTACCTTTCGCCACGCGCTGATAGAGTGGAAACTTAAAATGGAGTCCTACCATTGCCGCTTGCGGTAGTAGTTTGGGGTCAGCACCATCACCATACTGTTTCGAAGTGTAGGCCATAGCATCCAGATCAGGTAATAGATCATTCTTAGCTAAATTTTGTTTTAACGTTACAATCTGATAATATTTATCCAACTTTCGTAATGCAGGATGTCGTATCAGTTCTGATCGAATTTTACCGGGATTATCCATTTTGGGCTCGTCCATAAGGGAATTTAGTGGTAATTGGTTCACTGATGGAATTATCGGCTGTCCCTTTCGATCACGGTAATAAATTGAGAGGGTTACTGCCGCTTGCTCAAACAGCATGTTTCCTTGATTAACAAGCTGCTGACGTTGCATAATAATTTGCTGGTTTTCTACTATAGCCAATTTCGGCAAATCCCCTATTTCGGCCTGTTTTACAATGGCTGTTTGTCTTTTTTGAGCTAGCCGCAGTAAATGCTTAAATGTTTTCAATTGCAAGCCGGCACCAACCCATTGCCAATAAGCTTTAATGGTTTCTTGAAAAACCAACAATTTAGTAATGGCAACTTCCTGGGCGCTCAAAGCAATGTTTTCAGCCTGGGTGAGTAATTCTGTTCGTTGCTTATCAATAAAAAAATCTTTTATCAAAGGCAGGGCGATTCCAGCCCGATATTCTCCACCAGAATTAGTGAGGTAATTTTGATAGTAGATGGGGTAATCGCCTCTACCAATCCGATATCCGGCGAATAATCTTATTCCATTGGTCAAAGTAGGAATACTAAGTTCGGTGTTTGCATAATTATTAATATATCCTCCTTCAGGTTGTGAGCGTGTATTTGCTTTTAATGCAGGGTCAAATTGCCCCAAAGCACTTAAAAAATCGCCCTGTGCCTTTGCTATTTGCAGCCGAGCTGCAATAATTTTGGGATAACTTGATTTCACGTTTTTTAATAGTGCATCAAGAGATAATGGGCTATTTTTTTGTGGCCATACTGTGAACGTTGTCAGCATCATGACAAGCATTATCGTTGCCTGTTTTTTCCAGTGATTTCTCATTTTATTGAAACGGTCAGAACTCATGGTTTATTGGACTCACTCTGACTTTCAGGTGGAAAACCATTAAATTGCCGCCACAGTTCATACCATAAAGGAACTTGTCCCAATTGAACCCATCCATGCACTCGTACTCCCTGACGTAAATATCGAGTGTCAGGCCAGGCTTCGTCAGGAATAACGACAATTCGAAATAGTCCTTGCCCATTATCTGTAGGATCGATAAAGGAAATTGTCCCGCCAAAAGTACCTACAGCGATTTGTGGCCAACCTCTAAATTGAATGGCAGGCCAACCTTCAAATTGAAGTCGTACTTTCTGATTAACCCGAACAAAAGGAATGTCATTACCATCTATCCACAATTCAACGGCGCGTGATTGTGTATTAGGAATAATTTGAGCTAATACATCACCTGCATTGACTACAACACTTTCCTGTCCTGTAAGTCGCTTATAAATAGTTCCAGCAGTTTGTGCTTTTAATAACTGAGTATTCTGACGTGCAATTTTTACGTCAATATTGACTTTATCGATATTCGCCTGGGCCAGTTCATTTTGATATTTCGAGAATTCTATTTGTGCTAACTCATACTGACGCTTGGAATTTATCCCTTGTTCATAGAGTTTTTTTTGACGAATGACATTTGACTGTGCGGCAGCAATTGCTTGCTTTGTTGCCTTAATTCGAAGCAATACGGCATCTTTTTCAAGTTGGAGACGTGCTAAAAGATCAGGATCGTTATCACTAATATCCACTATAGGATCGCCAGGTTTTACCCTTGCTCCCTCATCTACATACCATTTTTTAATTCGACCCCCAATAGGGGAATTCACTGTATGTAATCTTTCTGTGGGCGAAAAGGCAATAACCTTACCATTGCCCAAAGCAAATTGTTGCCATGGTATAAAAGCAAAGAATGCCAAAATTATAAGCAAGCAACTTAGCGTAATACGAACTATTTTTTGTGGCTTGGGCAGTTTTCCCAGCATTTCATTAGCATGTGATTTCATAGAGATATCACCAATTGATTACTGAGTTGTATTTGATTTTTTAAGGTGGTAACTATCAAGGTGGTATGGTTTAACGTTAATAATAAGGAAAGAACATTATTCACATCATCTGTTTGCAAATCATCAAGACTCCGATCGATAATTAAAAGTCGAGGGTTATCAATGCAGGCCCGAATAACCATCAATTGAATTAACTCCGATAAAGTAAAGATTATTTGCCAGTCGTTCACGAACGTATTAAGACCCTCAGGAAGTTCCATTATTTTCCCAAGTAAATTCACTTTTTTTAAGAGTTCACAAATGACCTGGGTTGGCATGGACTTATGGCTTAAGACCAGATTTTGATAAATGGTTCCTGCAAACCATTGAGGCTCCCTTATCAGCAAACTATGCTTACGAAGCATAATCAATGACTTTTGATTGCAAGGAATTTGATTGAGAGTAATTTTAACCGTCGCTATTTCTTTTAAGCCGCATAATGATTCAATGAGGTTTTTGCAAGAGTCTTCTTCTCTAAAAGAAAGCAACAGGGGGTTTTCAGGAGAAGCTTCAGCCTCTAAATTTACTGACTGAGAGGTTTTAAATTTCGTATCTAAAAGTTCTAACTTAAGATGAATACTCTCCGAATAAGGTACATTATTGGCGTCTGTTTTCCCATGACTCAGTTCAAGCGGCAGGTTAAGAGTTGAATCAATTTTTCGCGATGAAGCAATTAAGTCATAGTAATTTTCAAGTAACGCTCCGAGCCGTTTAAAACCGTACAGTAACGTACCTAATACGATTTCCGACGCGACCAGTTGCCCAAGACTAAGCTGATTAATGATAATCAAATAACCACCCAAGCCTAATAACAGACTAGTTGCAATTGTAGCCAGAGCGTATAATCCTATCTGGTGTTTTATTAATTGCTTAAAATGCTTGTTTCTTGCTTTTAAGAAACCTACCAATTTCTTATCAGTCTGTTCCATAACATATGATGGATAATCATTAAATTTAAATAAATAACGATTAATGAGAATTTCTTCAAGCCAGGCACCCACTACATGCTTTTGAGCGCATTCCTGTTGCGCTGTATTAACAGCAGTTCGATAGGGGACAAAGATGATTAGCAATAGGCTTAGTATTATGAAAGCATTAAATATAAGAAACATTGGATGATAAAACAAAAGTAAAATCATGCCGAAAATCATCTGCAGCCCGAGGGTTATGCCATAAAGTAGCAGGCTAGCCAAAGCTTTATTAATCACTGTAATTTCAAAATATCGGTTAACCAATTCTGGTCCATTATGATTTGAGAAAATCAAAGGGGACAGTCGATTGAAATGTTTGGCAAGATTCAAGCTGGTTTGAACCATAAGCTTTTGCTGAATAATTTCAATAATAACTGCTTGCCAGATACTTAGCATGCCCATACCAGCCATTAATACAAACACCATCAGACTCAAAAATACAACAGGCTGGAGTAATTTACCGAATGCTACCAGGTTAATTAAAGTTTGTGCCGCTATGGGAACTACCAAGGACAGTAAACTGATAAGAATACTGATTATTAGGATTGAATATATTGATGAAGAGTCCAAGACTTCAAGAATAGAATGTATCTCAGGTTTTTTCATTGAATCAATAATCCTTTAGTAAATACTTAAGTAAACTTACTGGTTATGCTTTAATCTTTTTAACAAAAAATACTCCAGGGAATCTATTGCCTTATTAGCCCCTTCTCTTTTTAACAACGATATATGAATATTGTTTAGCTTAGGTAGAACAGAAAATTGCATGGATTCTAAATAGTTTGGAATCATGGTTCTCTGAATAGCTGTAATGCCAAGACCTGCTTTTACCGCAGCCATTTTTCCAGCATAACTGGGGCTGGAATAGACCAGACGCCAACGCAAACCCTTCCTTTCTAATGCTTGAATTACATTTTCTCGATACACACAAGGTTGTGGGGAGAGAACTAATGGAATGATGGAGTTTTTATCAAATGAGGTGAAAAAATCTGGCTTTCCAATCC
>JAUXYG010000040.1 GCA_030694525.1 Legionella sp.
CTGCGGCTACCAATGCCCATACCCCAAGCTGATTAAATACATAAAGATAATCAGCATTCGTCGATAAAGGCTCAATAGAATCAGTTTTCATCATCGCGTTAGAAAAATAAGTTGATAAAGAAGCTGAAACACCAGAAACCATCATCCAGGTACCCATTAAAATTCCTTGTAACTTGGGAGGGGCGATTCGTCCAATCATTGCATATCCTACTGGACCAATAAGTAACTCAGCAATGGATTGAGTCACTAAATGCAATATCACCCAATTAATACTGCTAAAACCATTACTATCAGAAAACATCACACCACACGCTAATAAAAAGAAAGAAAGTGCCAGAAATATAAAGGCCCATACAAACTGCATCGAAACTGAGAAATTAAAGCCTTTTGATTGTAACTTGTTAATAACTAGTGCAGTAATTGGTGCGCCCACAATGATAATTATGGCATTGATATTTAAAATCCATTGAGTTGCCAATTCATAACTTAAAATATGCTTATCAACATTATTTTTAATGAATATGGTTATACCCATGGGACCAGTGTAATAGATCATCCAGAAGATTATAGAAGTTACCGTCAGGATTAAATAAGCTTTAATTTTTTGTTTATCTGCCTTAAGAGTTTGCTTCTGTCCTAAAAAAACAATAACAAAGAACATGATAATACTTACCACCAACACCATTCCGTTACTAAAATCCGCTGAGTTAAAACAGACCATCAGGAAAGGGACAAGTAGAACGGTGCCTATTATACCTAACAAATGCTTCAGTCTCCGGCTACTACGATCCTTCAATTCCATCAAAGGTGTATTTTTATCAGCAAGATCAGCCCAACTAAATGCCATTAAAAGTAACGTAATAATATTGATAAAGAGGCTTGCGTAAAATATTTGTTGATATTGATTAGAATAATCATAAAACCCACTAATAATAAAACCTGCAAAAAACCCAACATTCATTGCTGAATAGCTCATAAAGAAGGCTTTATCCCGTCTATTATCATCAGGGTCAAAGCGCTGGGTTAAAATAGTGTTATAACAAGTGGTATTAAGTCCACATCCCACTAAAAATAAACTTAAGCCCAAATAAAGAGTTGAGGCTTGGGAAAAAATCAAAAACAAAATACCCAAACTTTGTATGATGGTAGTAATAAAAAATAAGACACGATTGCTAAGATAACGCCCTCCCATTAATCCACCTACCAAATGCAGTACGAAATTAAAGGCTAAAAATAGGCCAACGATACTATTTGAAACCGTATTGGATAAACCAAGCTGTTTCGTAATATAGAGTGATAGGGACGAATAGAGAATAGCGAATGAAAATGTTGAAAAAGCTTGTATAAAATATAGCGGGGTCACTCCCTTCGGCATTCGTTGCAATGATTTAATCATTTTTTCTCCCTGGATTCCTTTTGGTGGGTGACTCTATCATTAAAATTGGCTAGTATTAAGTCTTTTCAACATTTATCTATTTTTATAAATTGCGATAATTGTAAGTGCATTGATTTATAAGGTGTTTAGGAATGAACAGCATTCAAAAAGTTTCATGGGAAGAAATCAAGCACAAAGTAAAGACAATTAACCCCTCTATATACCAAGTAATTGAGCAAATTACTCCTGATGATGGCATCCCATTTTTTCTTGCCAAATATGAGTTCGGTGAACATTTTGGTGTCAAAAATCATGCTTACTTACCAACTGCTTCGGGCAAATTAGAAAAAATTGATAGCAAGCATACTGACAAAGAACTTTTTGAGCACTTAGGCTATGGTAAAAATAGCCTGCCTTTAGGCATGATCCTGGATAAATATTGTGAGTGGCATTACTTTGGAGAAAATGAGCGTATAT
>JAUXYG010000120.1 GCA_030694525.1 Legionella sp.
GCATAATCACTTTTTGCCTTGTGACCGTGTTTCCTACACTGGTTACCCCTTTTCCAACTACAGTAACACCTGTACCTACAACCCCAACACCGGTACCTACAACAGTACCAACAGCTCTACCCGTTGTAGAAACTACTTTAACTCCCCCATCTACAACTGCAGTACCTGCTTGACCCACGCTATTCATTGTATTACAACCAATCAAGCTGACTGATGCGAGAATGGTTGATGCGATGATTATTATCTTTTTCATTTTCTTCCTCCTTGAAATGCAATTTAAAAATACAACAACCTTAAATATAGTACATGATGTCTTTTTTATGTGATTAATTTATAATTTATTTTTAATAGGTTAGAAAAATGTTCTGGTTGATGCAGTAAGCAGTGGAATAAAGTAAGAACGGATTTCGATAAGGTCTGGGACGTTTGGAGATTATCAATTAAAAATAAACCACAACCTGGCATGGAATGACGATAGGATTCAAATACAACCTCTGGAATAAGTTTCATATTCCGCTTTTATCGCGCGTTTTAATTCAATGGGATCTTTTTCACTGAGCTGATTAATAAACATCAATGTATGTTTCATATAAACAGCCTTTGCTTTGTTTAATTTAACTGTTACTGATTTTGAATCATTTTCCTCATAAGGCACATCGATTAATGGTAACAGCCCACTTTCTCTTCTTAAGTCTTCCATTACATTACAATACGCGCGCACCTCTTCATCCTGCAGAGAAATATCAATTTGTTCCGCTTCATTATAAGTATCCATTGATGGGTTTCTTGGCAAAGCAGGATCATGTAAATTTGCATGTTCCGGTGTTGCAAGAGGTTGTTCTGAATTACACAAAGTAATCAACAAGCCCCCAATAATGCCCCAAACAGCCGAAATCATCATGAGCGCGATGGATAAAGAGAATGCCGTTGCCAAAGATAATCCAATTAAAGCCCCGGTTATCAAGGCGCCCAAAAATACTAATCCAATACTTTTTACCTGATCATGGAAAAAGTAAACCATAGGGCGTATCAGGTAGGTATAAGGTAGAACACCGATAAAAAAAATAAAACTTCGGCCCACAGAATACACCCAAAAATTACGAAATTTGCGCTTGGCATTATCTTCTTCTGTAGCCAGATAGGTAAATTGCGTTTCCGCAAAACCTGCATAATTCAGGAAGTGATCACAAAAAGCATTGGGACCCTTTTTTTCAGGTGGAGGGGTCACATGAAGTATTTGCCAATCATTTTTCCATGAGCCGTAAAAAGACACCGGATCATTGGCTTGTTGTTGCACAACTACCTGAGGCTTTACAAGAAAGTTATCCCAATGATCTAACCAATGTTTTTGCCAATGATTGTGTAAACCTGCAGGATTTAACGCATCAACCCGGGATATATAGTTTCCAAGATCTATTGCCAGGATTAAACTCAAGGAACCCCCAAGGCTTACCCCACACACATGAACCTTATCCCTTTGTTTTACCAACCACTCTTTTATATTCTTTCTACCACTTAAATACAACGTAGTTCCAACCGTACTAAACCCTTTAAGATCAGAATTAATTTGCGTTACAAATCCTTGACCTGCAGGATAGGTAGTACCCATAAAGATAAGATGACTTTCAGCTTTTAAGTTGGCAATCGGCTCCAGGCCATAGGCAAAAACCCGATCGTTCTCCTGAAATATATACTTTCCAGGTCGTTTGGATGTTAATTCAAGTGGGGTAATGTAATAATCTACTAAAACCCACTCGCCTTGTATGCACTGCGGAATTTTAATTGATTCATATGGGGTTAGATCGCTATAAGGCAGGAAACAAAGACAATTACTTATATAAAGCTGAACTTGCTCTTTTTGCTCCTCAGTTAGTTTTAATTCGCTTAATTGTGAAAATAAGGTAAGAAATCCTTGTTGAAAGGCAAAACGTAACTCTTTAGTAAACGCCGAATTTCGTTGCCAAAAAATGGCCTTGAAACTGGTCCAGGAAACTAAATCCTTCCAGGCCTCAGTCCAGCCCATAGTGAGTATACGTAGTGCATTGCGACTTATAATGGAAGGTTGGGCAGGCTCTGGAACCCCAGTGAGGGGCTCCAGATTTGGATCAGTGAAGAATTTTAAATTAAGGCCACCTTTAAAGACAGTCTTGTCTCTCACGATACAGATTACCTTCTAATTACTGCTCTTGTTGCAATGATTTAACCACTGAGGGGTGCGTTTTAATTATTTCAATCCATTTATTCAAATGACTGAGATTAGATAAATCGATTTTAAAATTATTGGCCCATCTGGTCATCACAAATAAGTAAGCATCTGGTAATGAAAATTTGTCACCCATTATATAAGTATTATCTGCCAAATGTTTGTTAAGAAATGCAAAACGATCTTTAAGTTTGGGGATGAATTGTTGCGATATGACCTCTTGAGGCACACCGGGATTAAATAGTGGACCAAATCCTTTGTGAAGCTCGGTAGAGATGTAATTTAGCCATTCAAGAGTACGATAGCGGTTTATATCCTTAACAGAAGCTAAAACTTTTTGTCCGGGCGTCATATCCGCCAAATATTGTAAAATAACCTGATTTTCGGTGAGCACTTCACCAGTATCCAGCTCAAGGGCAGGTACCGCACCTTTAGAATTTATGGTCAGATAGTCTATACCTTTTACAGTTTTCTTCGTTTTTAAATCGACAGACTCCTCATTGAAGGGAAGGTTCAGTTCATTAAGAATAATCCGTACAACTAACGAACATGCAGAAGGGGTATAATATAATTTCATGAGCACTCCATTGATTCGATAATGTTATTTAGCATAGCAGGTGAGGTTTATAATTTAAAGGTAAAGAAGAAGTTTAGATGATTGACCATATATTATTAAAGAGCCGTTTAGAATACCAACATCACCCCGTATTACGACTTCGTCTCATACGGGCTACCGATATTGGGTAGATTTGTAGCCCGTAATAGACGAGGTCGTATTACGGGAATCCAGGCTCAAAATGTCACCGTATGAGCACGAACCCGCCAGTGGGAATTATCTTGTTTCCGGTATAATCCGGATATTTAATACGCCATTAATGGCTGCAATTTCATCAATTAATCCATTCTCAATATCCGCGTTAATATCAACCAGAGTGTATGCAATAGTATCCCGCGATACGTTCGCTAAATGATTGATATTCACTCCCGAATCTCCTAATTTAGCCGTAATCTGCGCCACCATATTCGGAATATTACGATTCACAATAACAATACGATTTTGCCCAGGAGGAAGGGGTGTGATCAAAGAAGGAAAATTAACTGAATTGCAAAGAGAACCAGTTTCCAGAAATTGACGCAGTTGCCTAACTATCATTATTGCACAGTTTTCTTCTGCTTCTTTGGTTGATGCACCTAAATGAGGCAGGAAAATAACTCGTGGGTGATTTTTTAAGGCCACATTGGGAAAATCGCTGACATAAAAACCAATTTTTTCTTCATGCAACGCGTCGTTTAATGCAGAATTATCAACAATTTCAGTCCGCGAAAAATTAAGTATCACCACTCCTTTTTTCATGGAATTAAGTGCTTGATGATTTATAAAACCTGCAGTTTCCTTACTCAGAGTTACATGGATTGTCAAGTAATCAGCCTGTGCATAAAGTGAGTCAAGTGAAGCAGCTTTTTCAACATTGGCAGATAACTCCCAGGCTCGCTCCACATTCATAAAAGTATCGTAACCAATCACTCTCATACCCAATGCAATGGCCGCATTTGCAACTTTAACGCCAACATTTCCCAGACCAATAACACCCAAAGTTTTACCCGCAAGTTCAGTCCCGACAAATCTGCTTTTCGACTGCTCCACTTCCCGCGTCAGATCCTCATCAGAAAGGTTCAGTTCATTGACGAAATTCCAGGCACTGCATATATTGCGACTGGCTAACAACATAGCAGCAATCACAAGCTCCCTGACCGCGTTTGAATTCGCACTGGGCGTATTAAATACGGGAACACCGCGATCAGTAAGATAAGCTACGGGAATATTATTCACACCTACCCCCGCACGGCCAACCATGAGCACAGACTCAGGAATTTTGAGCTGGTGCATATCAGCGGAACGAACTAAAATCGCGTCAGGTTCAGTACATTTATCTGAAATCTCATATAGATTAGAGGGTAGTTGAGAAAGTCCTTGCTCTGATATTTTATTTAACACCATAATTTTAAACATAATTTCCCTTAATGAATTTTTGAAATGATGTCAACTATAGTATAAAAATAGCACAACAATGGATCATTTACCCATTAGAACCCACCGTGTACTCCTTTTAAAAAATAACCGGGCAGCAAGATCAGTATAATTTGCTATGCTTTGAAAGAGTCTCTGATTAAAAAATCAGACTGCTTTAACTAATGAACTAAATTGAATTTTGGTGATAAAATGACCACATGGCAATTAAAAAAACCAGTTCAAGCGGTGGTTTTTGACTGCGACAGCACCTTAAGTTCTATCGAAGGAATTGATGAATTAGCCAAACAGCATCATGTAGGGAGTATTGTGCAAAAGATGACAGCTGAGGCAATGGGCTCATCCGGATTAAACCCAATTTTATATCAAAACCGCTTAAATTTAGTCAACCCTACCCGAGAACAGGTCTTAAAATTAGGCCAGTTATATTACGAGCATCTGACACCCGACATTTTAGCCATTATTTGTCTGCTAAAGCGCCTGAATAAAGAAATATACCTGCTCTCTTCCGGATTATATCCTTCTATTGCCATCTTCGGAGAATTACTCACCATTCCTTCAGAAAACATATTTGCGGTGGATATAACCTTTCACGAAGACGGCAGTTATCGGGATTATGATCATGCATCGCCCTTAACCCACAATGATGGCAAGCGAGCAGTTATCCATAAAATAAGTAAAATTTACCCCAACTTAGTATTCATTGGGGACGGTCTTAATGATTATTCCATACATCATTTAGTTACTCGATTCATCGGCTATGGCGGTATGGCGTATCGAGCAAACATGCACAAGCTTTGCGATTATTACATTCGGTCAAAATCCATGACCCCCATCCTGCCATTAATTTTGACACCAGAAGAAACACATCAACTTAAAGGGGATGAATTAAACCTTTATCAGACTGGGCTGCATGCATTAAGTTCTGGTGAGGTAAAAGTTAAATAAACACTCCTATTACACGTCACATTTTAAATCAGGATAAAGTTTAATAACTGCTTTATATAAGTCTACATTAGCCTCTAGAATATGATTGCCTTGTTTTGAATCGATTTTGCCTTCACTTCCCTTACTATTTATGGCAACAACGGTTGTTACATCATTACAGGCACTCCAAAAATACATGACTCGAAATCCTAGAGTACTCCCTTGATAAACCCAAAAAGGTTGTTTTAATTCTTTGTCATAATAGGCACCAACTCCTAACCCGAATCCACCAGGATCTTTTTCATTAACTCCCGTAATAGATTGACCTGTTTTCATAGAAACGACGCTTTCTAATTCAGTTAGAGCTTTTTCCCGATAAGGCTCGGGAATTAAAGATCCATGATAAAGTAATTGCACCCATCTGATCACATCAGCGGTATTAGCCACTATAGCTCCTGCGGCACCTGCCCAGGTTAAATTATTATTAAATACATCCACATCCTTTCCAGTCTTCTCATCATAGAAATAACCATGAATTTTACGTGGTGAAAGAGCAGCCTGACGTGCGACGCTTTCCGCATCCGCTGGGTAATAAGTATTATTAAGGTCATTTTTTACATTAATAATTCGCGTGCTCAATTGATTGGCATAGGTATCATTTGTCGCTTTCTCAATGATCATCGCAGCTAAGATATAATTTGAATTACAATACTCATAACGGTTGTCTTTATTAATTTTCAAAGGTAATTCAGGATGCGCATAAGTGAGTAACTCCTCGTTAGTCCAGACCCGCTTCAGATCCGCATCCATTTTTTTCTCAAAAACGGGATCTTCAGAATAATTAGGGATACCACTGGTCATATTAAGCAATTGGGTAATAGTCACGTCTTTCCAATTTGGATATTGTGGTAACCACTTACCCAGCTTGTCTTGCATCGATAATTTACCCTCTGCCTGCAATTGCAGCAGAATGAGCGCCGTGAATGATTTGGTAATACTGCCAATCTCAAATAAATCATCTGCAGTTATGGGTTGGGTAAACGGGGGCAATCCTTTAGAGCCCATCACTACGGTTTCGATTTGATGCGTGTCAGCCTGGTTGGTCTGTGGAATAAGAACAGATGCTGCAAGTGCTGTGAAACGCTCTGATTGACGATATTGTTGATAATATTCATTCACTATCCTTTGCATAGACTCCTTAAGATTGGGCAATGATTCTGTTGCGTGAATTAGTGATGTCAATCCAAAGTTCAAAGCGAGACATACGATTATTTTTTTGATTTTCATTGAGGAAATCCATTTAAATAAATTCTATCTTATCCTGATTTGAATAATGATTACTATCGATAATTTATTTATTCAAAATGGATCATAATCATTATTATTTCATAGTTGTATTATGACAGACCGCGCGGTTTAAAAAAAATTTATTAAATGTTCTCTTTACTCAAAAGAAGCTTTCACTTAGAGTTCACGAAACAGGAGAGTCATAGAATAAGTATGCCTAAAATACCAAAACTACCAGAGTTACCATCGGAGATAATCGACTTCATATTTGCACAAGTCACAGACCCAAAATCCGTGATTTCAATATTACAAGTTAACAAAAAAATGCATTCCTGGCTTACCAATGCAGTTTATAAAATACATCCAGAAACCGCTGATGGGAATCAACTCCATAAAAAGTTGCCAGAAATTAGTAAAACTATTCAAGAACGTTTTTTTTATGTAAAGCAAAAAAAACATATAACCCAGATTGAACGAAAAAGGAACTTTACTAGTTTGGAATACAATTCCTCTGGATTTATTACTCTTAACCTATTGTCTATTTGCCTTTTTTTTAAATCGGTACATGTATCTTACAATATCTTCTTATCACTGGATGCAAATATTATAACCTCTGTGTATGCTGGTACTCTTTTAGGTATAGGCTGTATTGGATTATCTATGCTTTTCTATTGGACGATTCAGAAATGTTTGGAACCTTGGGATATAAAATTAACAAAAGAATTAGAACTTTATCGTAGCAAATTAATCCCCGTTCCAGAAATACAAGCCATAGAAAGAATCGAATCCACAAATCCTTAGCTTTATCTCTTCATTGCATTTAGTGGAGTACAGGATATTTATTGGGTAATACCGCAATCACTTGCGGCATTATCCCGCTTTAAAGACACCTTTTACAATTAACCTTGGGCATTAGCTGCTCGGTCGCGAATTTTCGCCAAAGCGACTTCCATACGAGCAAGCACCCGTTGCTTACCTAATAATGTAAGGGTCATATCAATTGAAGGAGACATTCCTGAGCCTGTTACGGCAACTCGAAGCGGTTGGGCAATTTTACTCATGTTTATATCAAATTGAGCGCTTACATCATTGATACACTCCTGAATGGAATCTTTAGTCCATTCATTTAAAGCTTGAAATCTACTGAACAGAGTATTAAGAGGCTCTAAAACCACCGGTCTTAAATGCTTTTTTACTGCATCTTCATCATATTCAATACTATCACTAAAAAAATAGTGGCTCATGTCACACATCTCGGCCAAAGATTTACAACGTTCCGCCTGCACCGCGACTAATTCACTCAAATCAGGACCTTTACTTATATCAACACCCGCTTCCTCAAAATGCCACTTTAACGCAGCAGCAACTAATTCTGGAGAGTCGCTTTTTTGATAATGCTGATTTATCCAATACAACATATAAAAATTAAAAATTTAAAAGCCGCTGCTTACATTTTTTAAATAAAAATGAGCTATAATTTCAGCAAAAATAAAAA
>JAUXYG010000041.1 GCA_030694525.1 Legionella sp.
GACAAGTCCTGTAAAAATGCGGTATCAGGAGTAATAGCAGAGCGTCTTGTCGAAGGAAAATCCAGTATTTGTACTAACACAGGTTCCTATGTAAAAGCTCGGCATCGTTTATCAGAACGCTCTATTTATGAGCTGGTAAAATCATCAGGTGTCTCATTAAAGATTAATCAGGTAGACAGCTGGAAGGTATATGGCCGAGATTTAAAAGCAATTGATGGCACAATCATCACCCTTCCAGATACCAAAAGAAATAATGAAACTTATCCGAAACACCGCAATAAAAAAGAAAGTATTGGTTTCCCTCAAATTCGCCTGCTCGGTGTACTGTCTTTAGTTACAGGCGCTGTGATTGACTACGCATTAGATGCCAATAAAGGTAAGGGTACAGGAGAAATCTCTTTATTGCGCAGAATATTATGCAGTATTAATGAACAGGACATTGTTGTAGCAGATCGACTGTACTGTAATTTTTTTTTGGTTCATGACCTCAAAAACAAGAATGTTGATGTGATTGTTCCAGGGCACGTTCAGCGTCGCTCTGATTTTCGCATAGGAAAGCGTCTTGGAACAAAAGACCATATTACGGTATGGAAAAAACCTAAAAGACCTGAATGGATGAGTCAAGAATCCTATAAAAGATATCCTAATGAAATGCAGATAAGGGAGTTCCAAAGCAACGGGGTTATTTATATTACTACCTTCTTTGATGCATCACTTTATCCCAAAAATGAGCTTTATCTTTTGTACAAGCGAAGATGGGAAGTAGAGCTACATTTGAACAGTATCAAAACAGTCATGGGAATGGATATGCTTTCGTGTAAGTCTCCTGAGATGCTGAGGAAAGAGATAGGTGTTTATTTTTTAGCGTACAATATTGTGAGAACGATCATTGTAGAAGCCTGTATTGCTAATCCTGCTATCCCTTGTCAAATTAGTTTTAAATCCACATTACAATTATTGAACCAATTTACGCCTCATTTTTCCTTATTAGAGTCTCCTCAAAAAAATGACCTGTATATTCAAATGCTCCATCTGATTGTTACTAACAAAATAGGTAAACGACCAGGAAGAATTGAACCGAGAGCCATCAAACATAGAAGCAAATCTTTTCCTACGTTACGAAATAGACAGAGCGAGCGGCAAAAAATTTTACAGGAAAGAAATAAAAAAATGGAAAATTATAAGGACGCTGCTTAAGGCAGCGCCATTAGGTCATTTTGACCCAACAGGCATTATTCTGATTTTATGAGGAAAAATCTAAAACACCTCATTTATAGAAGTTTGGGGGGTGACTTTGAGCCAAGACAAAGACCATTTTGAGAATAAAATTTAATCCTGAGGAATATCTGAAAGAATTATTTTATTAAATCTTTACTAGATAAATAATTAGGATGAAATTTCAGCAAAAATATTTAAATAATTCATAACGGACATTACATCGGTTATATTAAATGAGCAATATAGGCTCTTATTTAACTAATATGCAGAAAGTTAATATCCGCATCATCAAAACTATTTAAATTGCACTTGAGGATCTGATTCTTCCTGATCATACCTTGGTATATCGTTTGGTTCATTAAAATTTAAATCAGCAGATTGGGTAAAAAAAGCAGGTGCCTTCGCGCTATTGTAGCTAATTATAATCTTGACAATTCATCAACAACTCCTGCAGCAGAAAAGTATTCTGAGTTGAACTCAAGTGGGCAAGATGGCAATTAACGTTTTGGTAGGGATATCCTTACTTTTCTTAAAATTTAAGTTTATAAAGTTTTAATAATAAATGTTCACATTAAATGAGAAAATCCCTTTAGAGGCCCAAGGTTTAGATTAAAATATCTATAAATCAATAGATTACATGGTGGCGGCGGCTATTTAATTGATTAATCAATGTGTTGTATTTAAAAGATTATTTTTATATTCGATATAAATATACCCCAACATGTACCCCCATTGTTATTAAGTTAAAAAGTTTATCCTTTAAAAAAAGCACCTACTACGTTGGAAAAATTCTAAAATCGCTAATCAGATTCTGAAAATTTTCAATTTTGCCATTATACGAGTACTGGATACCAATAATTGTACCATTAGCTGCGGCAGCTAAATAATTGAAGTATAAATGGAGACTAGGTCTTTGTGTAAAATCCAACACTTCCCCATTATTTAGCGTAAAATTACCCAAACCCAACGCGGATAATGTAATTCGAAATTCATTTTCTTCTTGGAATGCTAAATCCTTTATATATGCATGCTCAATAGGATTTCTAAGAAATTCAGACTCGTTTTTAGCTTGTTGCCAATTAACGTATTTTATCATTCCATAATTAATTGAGAAAAATTGAATACATGGAATATGATTAGTTAATAATCGGGTATTCGACGATAGCATAACCGCATTTAACATAGTTTTAAGTTTAGTATAATCAAAAATAATCCCCACTTTAGCTGTAGGATTGTGATTACCATAATTTTCCCAAATGTGTTCTGAGTTCTGTATTGAAAAACAACTTGCATAAGTTCGAGAACGCGAATTATCGTAATAATTTTCCATTGTGTACTTAGGATCTGTCTCGAATGAACTACTAGCATTAATTGGACGCTCAAGTGGTGGTTGTGCACCATCATTAATATCAGCTAATTGAAAATCATTATAACTAGAAACATTATTGAAATAGAGATAATTTCCTAGTATTGAGCTTAAGAGATAATCAATGTTTGTTATTTTATATAAATACCTATTATTATTTGGGAGTGGGCTGAGTAAATAAGTATGAGGTTCAATAAATCCGGGGGAAGCGGGAGAGATAGGTGGTTTACCCTTACAAAAATAATGACTCAGTTTGTCACGTGTTATTTTCCATATATTCATAATAATTTTACTTAAATAATATGTTAGAAAGTTATTTAGTGTAAACCCTACATCTTTAAATAAAAATAAGTTCTTGAATCTCAGGCTTATAGTATTCAGCCTTTCCTGATTTAACCATCAGGTTATCAGAAAGTGCTACAGATATAGCGGTGTGGGTGTGGCCACATAAAACTAAAAACTGAATTTCAGTATGTTGACCAGCAAAATTCATAATCACATCACCAGTCGCTTTTGAAGCAAAATAAGGCAGCCAATTTTCATCGCTTTGGTTTATCCTTGTGCCAACTGCTTTCAGGAAATGGTGGGATATGAGTAGCAATAATTACTTTTTTAATATCAGTGTCAATTGCTTCATACAACGTCTCTTGGAGAACTGAAGCATCTGTATCAGCCAATTTTTGCATTTCCCTTTTTAAGCCAAACTTATTCAATAAAAAAGCTTGGTATAACTCAGCAATAAGGCGCGGCTATCATTTAGATTCACAAAGCTATGATCAAAATCCCCATAACTCACATCAGCCCAGCCATTATGCCCTACTAAGACAATACCATCAGCTAATGCTAAAATTTTATGCTCACCAAGCCAAATAAGATTTTTATTCTGAGCGCATAAAGCTCGCACTTTTTCACGAACATTATTAACGCTGCCAAAATAGTAATCATGATTGCCTAATACAAAATAAATAGGCTTATTTGTGTATGTACTAAATTCCTGAAGAATTTCACAAACATCTTTTGCCTCGGCTATATCTCCAGTAATCAAAATTTTATCAGCACCAGTTTCAATGACCTGTTGGTAAATTTCTTTCTTGCCTCAACCTTTAAGAAGTTGAGATGGATATCAGTTAGCCAAGCAATATTCATTATTTCACCACATCAATAATGGCATTTATTTGTGACTCAACAATTTTCTTTCGGCTTTCAGCCCCTAGTGAATAATTTAGATGTCCAGGTAAGGCTTGAAGAAATTGCTCGTTATTCATTAATAATGCAAATTCAGAGGAGAGATACTGCTTTAAATTATCGGATTCGCATGAAACATTATTAGCGATTTCCGGTCGGGCCATCAATTACCGAAATAATATCTTCCAGATCATGGCTTAATAAAAAATCCTGCTGTCCACGATCTTTAAATGCTTCCAGCTTAATTGCCAAAAATAAGGCGCAGAAATAACTTTTATATTGATATTGTCAGTAATATTGTGACTAATTGCATTTTCTTGCGCATCCTTATACCACTTGTTAGAAAAGCCCAACACAATTTTATCTATTAGGCATGACGTCAATTAAAATTCCATCACAATCCCAACGACATATTGGATGATCACCAGAAATTAGTTCTTTAAATCCTTTTTGGCGTAATTTCTCAGCTATAGCATAATAACTCGGCCTAGTGATAACATTTACTATACAATCTACGTCCACAGTAAAGCGTCCATCAGGCGCGGCTTTGTCTGTGATCAATAGCCTGTGATACTGCCACCGCAAAAGTTACTTCATCACATAAATCCCCAAGTCGATGTGCTATTAAAGAAAGGGATTCGATATTTCTTTGATTTGAGCTTCTAGTCATTTGATACCAACTTTTTTTGATTTTAATATTGCAGATATTTTTTGTCCGGCAATTTGTCTTTCTCTTACGCGCCCAGAACAGATAGCATCAAGTAGCGTTAATAAATCATAAAATAACGGATCTGGATGCTTTGCTACAGATTCAGGCACTGAGGAATATAATGGCTTTAGGGCAAGACCACGCTCGTTCCCTTCGTCATATGGCCATACAGGTATAGGATCATTACCAGCAATAATCTGATCGTTTAAGCTTGGTACAGCATAGCTAGTAGGAATGCCACGAGCTAGCTCACCTAATTTGGCAGGAAAGACATACTTTAAGCCATGAAGAAAAAACTCTTCGCAGGCCTGAATAATTGGCTGCGGCTTGGACGGAGGATGGTATGGAGTAATTAACCCTACTGCAACTAATCTCTTAAAAGCACTATTGATTTGTGAGGGACTCAAACACAATTCAAATGCGATACTATTTTGAGACCAGTTTTTATCCATTTGGTAAGCTAACAGTTTGACCAGAACTACGATGTCTTGTGATATAATCTTTGAATATTACCCTTTATTCCATATTCTAGAATTTAGAATAAAGAATGATTTTAGTCAAACCCTATAGTTGGCTTATATAAGCATTAATGCCTTCTCAACACGAAGTCTTTGCTTGTTATAAGATATTTTTCCTCTGTAAAGAGTCTTTAGATTTACGAATATGGGACACGGAACTTGTTACAAAAGTTATGGATTTTATTGGAGTGTCTTGGATGGTTAATTGGTGGAGGCGGCGGGAATCGAACCCGCGTCCGCAAATCCTCTGCCTTCAGCTCTACATGCGTAGCCTTGTCAATTGAATTTAACTGTGGCCCCTCCGACAGGCAGGATGGTACACAGCGATTCCCTGAGTTTCGCATTTTGATTCGGGATAAATCAAAACACTAGCTTATCTTCTATGACCGTTGATTCGATACCAATAAGCGAGCTCGGTCAACGGGGCACTGGGGTTTAGGCCAGTACACGGTGCGGTTTATCTAAAGCCCTAATTAAGCAGCGATAGCTTCACCAGCAAAGTTTTCATCGTTTGCATTTATATTTATTTGAGCCTTATTTACGAGAGTTCTCATTCTCGGCATGCACCTCTGGTTTTGCAACCCACGTCGAAGCCAGGTCGCCCCCATGTTACTCTTTAAGTATAACATAAATAATTATACCCTACTATTAATCTGCACTAAGCGGAAAAATCTTTGATTATGATCAAAGATTGATCATATAACCTGTAATCTCTATATCCGTTGATGCACCCCAAACTGAGAAGATGAAGTCGGTTGTCCCAACCAATAATTTCAAAGAAAAACTTCAGACAATGAAACAAAGTTCTAAAGAGGAGAAACAACAACCTGATGAGGATTTATCTACTCAATTTAAACCAAAATAAGAGGAGATATTTATTATCCCCTCCACTTTTAATTACTCTCGTATGTCATTATGCCGCAAGAGCGCATCAACCGTTGCGGGGCGTCCTCTGAATGCTTCATAAGCATCGGAGGCACTTTTGGACCCACCCACTTCCAGAATGTGCTTTAAAAAATCCTGGCCGGTTTGAGGATTGAACACTCCCTCTTCTTCGAAACGGGAAAAGGCATCGCTGGATAATACTTCTGCCCAACTGTAACTGTAATAACCCGCAGCATACCCTCCTCCGAATATATGACTAAAACTATGCTGGAAACGGTTATAAGGAGCTAGCGGAATGATATTGGTTTTGGTCCGAACATCATTGAGTATATCGGTTACCAGGGTGTCTTTTGGTTCGAATTCATGATGAATACGAAAATCGAATAAAGAGAATTCTATTTGTCGTAACATGCCCATAGCAGATTGGAAATTTTTGGCCGCCATCAAGCGCTCAAAAAGCTGGAGCGGTAATTCTTCACCAGTGTCGGCATGAGCTGTAAGTAAGGATAATGCCGTTTTTTCCCAGCACCAATTTTCAAAAAACTGACTCGGAAGCTCGACTGCATCCCATTCAACTCCATTGATTCCCGAAGTGCTTAAATAATCCACCTGGGTTAATAGATGATGCAAACAATGGCCAAACTCATGGAATAAAGTAACCACTTCGTCATGTGACAAAACAGCTGGTTTATCACCGGAAGATTTGGCAAAATTACAAGTCAGTGTTGCGATGGGTAATTGGATCGCGCCATGTTCCAGTTTTCTGCGACTTTGCATTGAATCCATCCATGCACCACTTCGTTTGTGAGGTCTTGCAAAAAGGTCAGTATAAACATAGCCTCTAACCTGATTGTGGGCATCAATTATTCCATAGCATTGAACATCTTTATGCCAGACATCTACTCCTTTGATTTCTTCAATAGTCATACCATACAATTTTTTAACAATTGCAAATAAACCTTGCATCACTTTAGGCTGGGGGAAATAAGGTCGAAGCTCTTCCTGAGAGAGCGAGAATAAATCTTGCCTGCGTTTTTCCGATAAATAGGCGACATCCCAAGGTTTAACTGGAGAAATATTAAATTGCTCCGCAGCGAACTGCTCCAATTCTTTAAACTCTCCTTTTGCCTGTTTACTGGCACGTGTCACCAGGTCATTCATAAACTCCAGAACCTGAGAGGTAGATTCGGCCATTTTAGTGGCTAATGAGAGTTCGGCATAATTAGCAAACCCTAATAACTGGGCTTTCTCATGACGTAGCGCCAAAATTTCATTAATCAACATCGTATTATCATAAGTACCCGCACTTGGCCCTTGATCGGATGCACGGGTAACATAAGCCTGGTAGAGTTCTTCGCGTAAATCACGGTCTTTGCCATGGGTCATCACCGCCTGAAAACAGGGATATTCCAAAGTTAATACATACCCATCCAATCCTTGCTCGACCGCACATTCACGCGCCGTATGCATCGCATGTTCCGGCAATCCTTCGAGACGATGCGGGTCAGTTATATGCAGTTTGAAGGCATGAGCAGCATCCAAAACATTATTTTCGAATTTATTGGATAATTCTGCCAAGCGCGCCTGGATTGCCTCAAAACGTTTTTTATCCGTCTCACTTAATGCAACACCAGATAATTCAAATTCGCGAATGGTATCCGTAATAATCTTTTTTTGAACGTCATCCAATGAATTAATGTCTATTGATTTAATCGCTCGGTAAAGATCCTGATTCTGCCCCACCGCCGCATCATAAGCTGATAATAAAGGCAAACAGGCATCATAACATTCCCGCAAAGAAGGAGAGTCCATCACCGAATGCAGATGGGACATAGGAGACCAAAATCGCTCTAATGAATCGGCAAGATCATCTAATGGATAAATCAGATTATCCCAAGTGTAATGATGATTTTCCTTAAGCAAGTTATCTATTCGTTCCAGATTGGTTTTAAGTAACACTTCCAAATGGGATTTAAAATGAGCTACATCGACCTTGCTAAATTGAGGTAATCCAATAATTCCAGACATATTCACCCTTGAAAAATTATATTTTGAAAGCATAGCATATCACCTGATAAAGGCCATACTGACCTTTAGGGTTAATATTTACGGCATTCAAAGTTATTGTAAATTTTATGTTGAAGAAGCAACTATAATATAAAAGAAGGAACCGTGGAGGTCACCATGAAAAATAAAGACAATAAAAACGAGAATACCGGGATTATTTCGATACTCATTATTATCATTTTAGGGGTTTTTAGCGTTTACTTTTATTTCTCTCAACGCCCCCCAAGTACTGTACCGGGCGTAACGAATACTGAAATTCCGTTGGAAGCGCCCTCTCCTTCAGTTTTAGAGCCAAAACTGGAAGAATAATCAAGGAATTGCTACCCCCGGATCAAGTTCTTCCGGGAGTAATGACTGATGATTTATAGGTTTTCCTCTAGCAAAAAAACTGTTCTTAGTAAAATTTATAGGGCCGTCAACTGATTCTTTGGGTCTGTATTGCTCCAGTTTTATTGTTAGAGTAAACGTGACAGCCCAAATCATTAATAAAAAAACAGCGCCAATCAGAGGAAACACTGGATTAATTGCTAAGGTTGGTAGCGCGAAACACATGGCAAAAAAAATGGCGGCGGTGCCGGTAAAATGTAAGGATAAACGTAATTTTTCAAATTCAATGCGGTGTTTTACAAAGCGTTTGTAATCCATTATTTGATTTACGCTTTCACTATCATCATTTCCTGATAACAAATTTGAATATCCTTCTAAAATATCATTTAACCGCTTCAGCTCAACATAAGCGCGAATTCCCGAGATGAGGACATCATAAGCAAAAGCAGAAATGGTCACATAAATCGCTGTTGGCGCTAAAACTCCGGTAAGAACGAAACAATTGAGCAGCCCTACCGTAAACCAGACACTGTCATTCGCCAATTCAAACCAGCGCCGCTGGATTTGGGCACCCGCACGAATAAACCATTGAAGTTGCTTCTCCTCAGCATTCATCCAATACCCTGGAATCATATGCTTAAATAAAACAAATAAATTGATTGTAAGGCGCGGAACAAAATAGGTCCATGACAAAAAAGCAAAAGCGGGGTTGGTATATTTATCCACCACTTCTACAACCATTCTTAACGTAGGTGAACCTGTTACAACCAAATCCAAAAAATTTAATACTCGTTTACTGCGAGTAAGGAATAAACGATACCAGTTAACCGCTGCGGTTCTATTGCGAATTTCATGGGATAGAGACACTCTGGTCTTCAGGTGTACTTTATGTGAATTCGATAAAATAATTGTGGGATTAAGCTCATTAAACAGACTATTGAATAGTTCAAATTGCTGGTGAAAACGAATTACTTCTCTTGGCACTGTAAGATAATGCAAATGGATGTATTCAAGTAATTGCGTCAATATTAATCCGGCATTAAGTCGTTGGGTCAACTCCTCAACACTTACCCCTGCAGGATATTTCAAATTGTGGTTAATCTGGTTACATAGAATATTGAATTCCATAGTCAACAAAGGAAGAAACAGCACAATTTTTGAATAAGCAGCAGCAGAGACTGCCGTTAAAGGTTTATCATAAACCCAAAGCAGTGAATCCGATTGTCGAGTAATAAGTAACTCGGGCAAAATGTTTTGTAAATGAGCAATAACTGGCGTCATGATTTCCTGATTATTTTGGGATATCAATTTTTTTTATTATTTGTGCCATATTTTGCTATCCGCATTAATTTAACTGCATTGTGCGGGATAATAAAACGCGGTGAGTATCCCAAAAAACACACAAAAAGTAAAATTTTAAAATCAATCATCAATTTAATTTACATTACTTAACACTATAATTGAACTGTTTTCTTGCTGATTCGAGCCTTCTGAGCGACAATAGTGCCTCTTTAAATGCAGATTAGAGTACGCATGAATCTTAATAAAGAATTAGCCAATGCGGTGCGCATCTTAAGTATTGACGCCGTTAACCAAGCTCAGTCAGGCCACCCCGGAATGCCTTTAGGTATGGCTGACATCGCTACTGTTCTTTGGAAAAAGTTTTTAAAATACAATCCCAAAAATCCCAGCTGGTTTGATCGCGACCGCTTTGTACTGTCAAATGGTCACGGTTCCATGCTCCTTTATTCCCTGTTGCATTTGACAGGCTATAATTTAAGCATGACTGAACTTAAAAATTTCCGCCAATTAAATTCAAAAACCCCAGGACATCCCGAATTAAGTCACACCCCCGGAGTGGAGACAACCACCGGTCCCTTAGGACAAGGTTTAGCGAACTCTGTTGGTATGGCGATTGCCGAACGCATTTTAGCCCGCGAATTTAATCGGGATTCATTTAATTTGGTCGACCATTATACATATACATTTGTGGGCGATGGGTGCCTGATGGAAGGGATATCCCACGAAGTATGTTCTCTGGCGGGTACCCTTGGCCTTGGTAAATTAATTGTATTTTATGATGACAACGGTATTTCAATTGATGGTAAAGTAGAATCATGGTTTACCGATGATACTGCCGCGCGTTTTCAAGCGTATAACTGGCATGTTATTGAGTCCGTAGATGGTCATGATATGGTGGCAATAGAGGAAGCCATCATTAAAGCGCGTGCAAATACTACCCAGCCTACACTAATCATTTGTAAAACAATTATCGGCCTCGGATCATCAGTGGCAGGTAGTGAAAAATCGCACGGTTCTCCATTAAGTGCTAATGATATAGATTCAGTTAGAACGTTCTTTGGATGGCCCCAATCACCTTTTGAAATCCCGGATGAAATCTACAAGGAATGGAGTCATCTTGAGGAAGGAGAAAAAATTGAGCAACAATGGTTGAATTTATTGCATCAATATCAGTTAAAATACCCAACAGAGTACGCCCAGTTTTTACGACGTATCAACGGTGATTTACCTGATGATTGGCAACAGAAATCTGCTGCATTTCTTGACCAATGCCTTACTAATGAAAAAGCAATTGCCACACGCAAATCGTCTCAGCAATGCATTGAGTATTTTGCCTCAATCTTGCCAGAAATGATTGGTGGATCAGCCGATTTAACTGGTTCTAATAATACAGACTGGTCGAAAACCAAAGCGATTACCGCTCATGATTTTAGCGGAAACTACCTATTTTATGGTGTGCGTGAGTTTGGAATGGCGGCGATTATGAATGGTTTGGCAGCTCATGGAGGGTTTATTCCTTATGGCGGAACCTTTTTAGTTTTTGCCGATTATGCGCGAAATGCGGTGCGATTAAGTGCCCTGATGCAACTTAGAGTAATTTATGTATTTACTCATGACTCTATTGGGTTGGGTGAAGATGGCCCAACGCACCAGCCGGTGGAACATGCGGCAATGTTACGGATGACCCCGGGAATGACCGTCTGGCGACCAGCAGATTTAATGGAAACTGCCGTTGCATGGCAAGCCGCTTTGGAGCATCATAACGGACCGACTTCTTTATTACTGTCCCGACAGAATCTGCCGGCCCTGCCTCATCAAAATAATGCAGCTGAGATGATTAGAAAAGGGGGATATATCATTCAGGACACCCCGGGACAACCAGACGCACTATTAATTGCCACTGGATCTGAAGTTCAATTAGCACTGGCTGCAGCGAATGAAATGGCGCAACAAGGGCTACACGCGCGTGTCGTCTCTATGCCCTGCGGTGAACGATTTCTAATGCAAGATGAAGACTATCGAAATCAGGTGTTACCTGATACTGTACGGACGCGTATTGCAATAGAAGCAGCAAGCTCCGCTTATTGGTATCGTTTTGTAGGACTGGATGGGGCAGTGATAGGTCTGGACAGGTTTGGCGTATCCGCACCTGCGGCCCAGGCCTATGAATTTTTAGGTATTACCGTAGAAAAGATAATCACTACTTTGAACACATTAATGAAAAAAACCCTGGTGTAATCAGCTTTTAAAAAAGATTTATACACCCTAACTCGGAGAAGTACATGGCAATACGAGTCGCAATCAATGGCTATGGCCGCATTGGTCGATGCATCTTAAGATCGATTTTTGAATACAACAAGCAAAATGAAATGGAAATCGTCGCCATAAATGATCTGGCGGGTATCGATGTTACTGCACACCTTACTCGATACGATTCGACCCATGGAATTTTTGCTTCAGATGTGAGTATTGAAGGAAACATGCTTATTGTTGATGGGCATAGTATCAAAGTTATTGCTGAACGCAATCCGGCTAATTTACCCTGGAAAGAATTAAATATTGATATCGTACTTGAGTGCACCGGATTATTCACTGACAAACAGGCAGCGATGCAACATATTACTGCCGGAGCGAAAAAGGTGCTCATCTCAGCACCAGGAAAGCAGGTTGATGCAACCATAGTCTACGGAGTTAATGAGGCCACTCTTAAATCATCCGATACTGTGGTGTCCAATGCGTCCTGCACAACAAACTGCTTAGCACCTGTTGTAAAACCATTAAATGATGTATTAGGTATTGAATATGGGTTACTAAATACTGTTCATGCCTATACTAAAGATCAAATGCTTCTGGATGGCAGTCATGACGATTTACGTCGTGCACGTTCCGCTACGCAATCGATTATTCCTACTAAAACCGGCGCTGCTTCTGCATTAGGATTAGTATTGCCCGAATTATCAGGAAAACTTGACGGATTTGCCATGCGCGTTCCCGTGCTAAATGTCTCCGTTATCGATTTAACATTTACTGCGAAACGTGATACCAGCGCAGAAGAAGTAAACAACATCATGCGTAAAGCCCAAAGCAATGTCCTGCATATTAATGATGATCCATTGGTATCTTGTGATTTCAATCATAATCCTGCATCCGCAATTTTCGATACCACCCAAACAAAAGTAATTGGAAATCTCGTTAAAGTGGTTGCCTGGTATGATAATGAATGGGGTTTCTCCAATCGAATGATTGATACAGCACAACACATGATGAATTGTAAAGGATAGCCTTAATGAATCTGATTAAAATGAGCGATTTGGATCTGGCCGGCAAGCGGGTTCTGATTCGTGAAGATTTAAATGTGCCCATCAAAGACGGTATAATTACCAGTGATCAGCGGTTACAAGCAGCACTTCCAACTATTGAAACTGCTCTTAATGCTGGTGCTGCTGTAATGGTACTATCACATCTTGGTCGCCCCGTAGAGGGCGAAATTGAAGAGCGATTTTCCTTAGAGCCTGTAGCGCAGTATCTCGCAAGCCATCTTAAATATCCGGTACATTTTGTCCGAAACTATTTAAATGGTGTCGAGGCAAAGCCGGGCGAGTTAATTTTATGTGAAAATGTGCGATTTAATCATGGCGAGAAAAAAAATGACCCTACACTGGCGAAACAACTAGCCCAGTTGTGTGATGTTTTTGTAATGGATGCTTTTGGCACAGCGCATCGTGCACAAGCGTCCACATATGGGGTGGCTCAATACGCGCCCGTCGCCGTTGCCGGCCCATTATTGGTGAGGGAATTAGAAGCTCTGGAGCACGCACTTAAAGCACCGGAAAAGCCAATTGTCGCTGTCGTTGGTGGCGCCAAGGTATCCTCCAAATTAAGTTTATTAAAACAACTGGTCGGCATGGTGGATTATTTAATTCCCGGTGGTGGTATTGCGAATACTTTTTTAAAGGCCCAGGGTTTTGAAATCGGTATATCCCTTTATGAGCCAGATTTATTGGATGAAGCGCGAGAGATTTTAAAATTAGCTGCGGAAAAAGGATGTCATATTCCTCTGCCCTCAGATGTTGTCGTGGGTAAGACGTTTAGTGAAAACTGCCCAGCCTATAATAAAACCTTAGCGAATGTTGCAGTGGATGATATGATTCTGGATATTGGCCCTATAACCATCAGTGATTATGTAGATATCATTGATGAGGCTAAGACTATTATCTGGAATGGTCCGGTAGGTGTTTTTGAATTTGCTCAGTTTGCCTATGGCACCCGAGCATTGGCTATTGCTATAGCCGAAAGTGATGCATTTTCGATTGCTGGTGGCGGCGACACTTTAGCCGCAGTGGATCTCTACGATCTGAATCAGCAAATTTCATACATATCCACAGGAGGTGGGGCGTTTCTTGAGTGTTTGGAAGGAAAAACCTTGCCCGCTGTCGCCATTTTGCAGGAGCGAGCTAAAGATGTTACGTCGAACTAAAATTGTTGCTACCTTAGGTCCAGCCAGTAGTAATCCCACCACATTACGTGCCTTGTTGGAAGCTGGCGTTAATGTGGTACGCATTAATTTTTCGCATGCAGATGAATCGGCGATTGAATTAATCGCTCAAGTTCGCCATATTGCCGATGAACTAGGGCATCCCATAGCTGTCATGGCCGATTTGCAAGGCCCCAAAATACGGATAGGCCGTTTTAAAGACAAATCAATAACTTTAGTTGATGGCCAATCCTTTACTCTTGATTGTTATGCCGATGGCGTTCTTGGTACTCAAGAAGAAGTTTCCGTTGCCTATCCTAATCTGGCGCAAGAATTAAGTGTTGGTGATTTTCTTTTATTAAATGATGGTTTGATTGAGCTTGAAGTGACTGCCATCAATAACTCTAAAATTCATTGCACGGTAATAGAAGGCGGAATACTTACAGATTTAAAAGGATTAAATCGCAAAGGTGGTGGATTAGCTGCGCGGGCATTAACCGACAAAGACGTTCGTGACTTAGGTACTGCCATTCAAGCCCAGGTGGATTACATCAGTTTATCTTTTGTAAAAGATGCGGAAGACATCCGCCATGCACGCAAACTGCTTTCTGAGTTAGGGGCGCAAAAAACACCGATAATTGCCAAAATTGAACGCACCGAAGCGTTGGATCATCTGACTGAAATTATCCTTGAAGCAGATGCCATAATGGTCGCTCGGGGCGATTTGGGAGTTGAAGTTGGTGCTGCTGAAGTACCTGCTATCCAAAAACATATTATTGAACAAACTCGTTTATTAGATAAAGTGGTCATTACCGCAACCCAAATGATGGAGTCAATGATATCAAGCCCTCAACCTACTCGTGCAGAAGTATCGGATGTGGCCAATGCCATTCTTGATGGTACGGATGCAGTCATGCTTTCTGCTGAAACTGCGAGTGGTTTATATCCAGTGAAAGTGGTGAGTATGGTCAACAAAATATGTTTAAGTGCGGAAAAACACGCCAGTTTTTATTACCCACGTGATTCTGAAACCTGCCACTTCCAACGAGCTGATCAAGCCATTGCAATGGCCACCATGCATGCGGCCAATCATTTTCCGATTAAAGCCATTATTACCCTGACAGAATCCGGGGATACGGCTCAGTGGATCTCACGACAATACAGCACAGTTCCTGTCTTTGCGGTCTCGGCAAATAAACGGACTATTGGTCGTTTAAGCCTGGTTAACAATGTGTTCCCGATTTATATGGATTATCGCCCTTTTAATTCACAATCAATAAACCAGGAAATTTTAAACGAATTAAAACGTTTGAACTATATTGATAAAGGTTATGTATTACTCACCAGAGGTAGGAATATTGGAACTCCTGGTGGCACTACATGTATGGAAATCATTGCAATAGATTAAAAATAACTAAAATCATCGTTTAATTATCACATATCCCATTGATTAGACGATGATTTTTCTAAAACCACTGCCTATGTCTTTTTAACAACCATTATTTTCTTTAAAATGTCTTTTGCTGATTATTTGTACTATCTTTAAATTAAGCTTTGTTACTTTAATTACGATAATATGACTCAATCAGTAATTAGCAAATCCATTGATATATACCATTACCCCAAAGAGTTTGAAGGCAATCTGGGCTCTGTAACCTTGGGTGATTTACATGGTAACTCGGTTAAGTTGCTGCACTTTCTGCTTCGGCACGATGTAGTCAAATTCAAAGATAATGTTGCTGATCCTGCTAAGAGTTATGAGAAGTTTGTTAGCCTTTACACTAAAGTGGGTATTATCGTCGAAGATACAATAAAAAGCACAATCATAGCCAACAAAGCGATTCCATTAATAAAAAAACACGAAGAGACTATAAAACGATATAATCAACTAGCTGAGAAAAAAAACCGTTCAGACGCTGAAGAAAATGAATTTAATGATATCAACATAGATAATATTAAATTATGGTATAACGAAAAAGTAAATCAGTTTCAAGACGCACAAAACATTATTAAAGAGGCTCAATCCAAGCTTAAAGAATTAAACATCGTAGATCAATGCAATAAATTACTAGAACAATTTGAAGTTACTGACAAAGACACTTTGGTTCGCCTAATTGGAGATGAGTTGGCTGACAGAGGGAGTTGTGATTACTTTACCCTAAGGATGTTAGATTTTCTTCATAAAAACAAAGTAGATGTAAACATTACTGTTTCAAATCATAGCATCGAATTTATTACTGCATATGAAAACTCGTTTAATTCAAAAAATAAAGAACTAAAACCATTAGGAACGATTTCAGACTCCCAAAAATCATCTTTTGTGGGACTGAAAATGTTAGTAGATCAAAAAATAGTGACTACTGATGAGATTAGTAAAATAGTAAATCAATCCTATAAATCCAGTCTTAAATTAATCGATTATACACTTAGCGAAACCGGTATTAACATTATTACCCATGCACCTGCCGTATTTGACATAATTAAGAATACTGCCGAGAGCTTTAAGATCCCTTATGATGATTCTTCCAAGGAAAGTTTAGCTCGAACGATTGATAAAATTAATAACCGTTTTAGTAAAATGGTTCAACAAAATAAAGTGCGCGAGTTATCGCCTGACTTATCAACGATTAACATTGATCATATGAATCCAAAGGAAAGAGCGGCACACCCCTTTGTCTATCTGATCTGGAATCGTTGGAACGAGGGCAAAGAATCAGATGAAGCACGACCAGGACAACACAATGGCTATGACGTTACTTACACTCATGGGCATGATAATTTTCAAAGCCCCCTACCCCAAGTCATTAATCTCGATACGGAATGTGGTAAATTTATTCCGCAAAATATTATTACTGCCGTACGAACAGGTCAAAATATTCCGCCCTCTGAGAATCTTGAGACCTACAAGGTACTGAATTCTGATGAAAAAAGCGTTACCTTGGACACTACCTCGAAGGCACATTCTAAAAAAGAGGCACATGTTCAAGGCAATAAAACAGTTGCCCCTAAGAAAACATCATCTGATTCAGAAAATAAATTTACTCCTGACAGGCCATTAATAGGACTACTTGCAACCGTTGGCTTAATCATTGGAGCTACAATTGGCATCGCTTTAGTTCTTAGTGGAGTATTCGCCCCTTTGGGTGCGGGAATACTCGGAGCCCTCGGACTAGGATTAGCAGCCGGAGGAGGATTAAGTCTTATTATGGGAGCTGTTGGTTTGGCGGCAAGTAAAACTGCAGATAATTCATTGAATAATCTGCCCTCTGAGGAAGTTACTTTGGAACAAAAGGGGCCTTCAGGATGCTCTGTTTCCTTGATAGGTAAAAAACTCAATAAGGGTAACGATAGGGAGATTGAGCTGGAGGAAGTTAAGTCTCAATCAAATCAAGTGACTATCGCGCCAAATGACGAAGCTCGAGAACCGAAAGTTTCTCTAAAAGAGCAACTTTCCATTATAAGAAAAAATCATGCTGAAGTTATTAATCATCAAGAGCATGTGCTTGAGGTCAAAACAAATCCTTAATTTAAGCTCATAATTAATATTGACTGCTTTTTAAAACCATAAAATAAGCATTAACATAGTCAGGCAAGTGTCCAGAGGCTTTCATAAAATCCGCATTACCTGAAAAACTCCCTGCTAAATAATCAACCTGATAGAGATTATTCGCAAAAGCACCACCCGTATCTGCAAGAATACCTGCTCTACTGACCAGAGCCCCTTGTTGATTCGCGTATTGGACTAATAATAATTTTCCCAACCCCAATTGTTCAAGATCGGCCGCAAAAGTCGTTTCAGGATTAACAGTGATTTTATGTTCCGCATCTTTACCATATCCTTTAATACCATCGACTTCCTTAAAATACCAATACCGTTCCTGGGTGTAAGGACTTAAAGTTCGATCGTAAGGAATGTTATTGTTGCGATGAACATTAAATATCTTTTTGCCACGAGAGGGACCAAAATCTGCAACTACCGTCCCCTGAAGCAAGGCTGTCTCTAAATCCTGACGAGAAAAATAAGCCAGTGCTGGAACCTTTTTATGCTGCAGAGCACCCGCAAGAATTGCCTGTTTGCCGTATTTAAATCGGATCAATTCAGGCCTGGAATTAGCTTCTTCAAGAGTTAGATGTTGTTCCTCTTCGGGTAAACCATATAGTGCAAAAGGACTATTACTATTTTTTATTGGACTGGCTTTCGCTTTATGGACAAAATATTTAGTCATTAAAATTTTTTGATCGGGAATACGCTGCAACAGTGGTTTTTTTGCAGATAGTCGAAGAGCCTGTGCTTTATCAGGATACCACCGAATAAACTCAAAATGCTGTTTTACAAATTCGGGGTTGTTCAGTTTATCCTGATGTTTGCAAATAAAAACCAAGGTGGCTTTTATCCGGTTTAACGGTATTTTGATGACTTTCCCATCATGAATTACCTGAGGGTCATACTCTTTTCCCTTGTTTAAATAGGCTAAAGTATGTTTCGCGGTAGCACATAATGCCGCACCGTCTATTTTATAAGTTCCTATAAATGAAGGAGTTACGTGTTCAAAATGGGGGACAGCGCAACATAGACCACTTAAAAAACAATATAAAAAACCAAGCCATTTGTTCATTTATTCAGTAGTTTCTTTTTTTTCGCTACGGGATAAGCCCAGTTTTTCTTTTAAACGAGCTACCGCATCCGGATCGAATTGACGGGTGGTTTTATGTTTGACAATTACGGATGCACTACGAGTTGGTTGTGCGGGGACATTCTGCGCTTGAAATGCAGGAGCCCGGGGTGGATAGGTAGGTAAATAATCGTCAGTTGATGACGCACTTGTTACAGCAGAATGATGCGCATGTCGTGCAGAATAACTGGAAGGGGTATGGGTTGAATTGGAAAAGCCCGAGGATTTCTCAGCCATAATTTTTCGCGCATTTCTGACACTTTTTTCCACTCGTTTTTTTATTTTAGCTGCAGCATTTTCTGCATCCTGTTCGGATACAGCTTCAACGGGATTACCCTCTAAATCAACACGCATTTCTCGTGCTTTCAAACAGGCAAGGTAATCAAGACGACGAGTAAATAATACCACTGCTTCACGGAGCTTACTGCGCGAAATTCCCGCCTCCAGGGCTTTATCTGCATGCTCCAGAATATCATCCATAATCCCCATTTTTAATGGATTAATTCGAATGGAATTATCAAAAGCATTTGGAAAATTTGCCGCGAGCCATACTAAAGCATCGGAACGAGCTTTCTTTGACTGATTTTTCTGGGTTTTATTTAGGACAGCGGTGCGGGGATGCAGCTCCTGTTTTCTCATTGGGATACCTTTGTTTTAAAGAGTGAACTCGTGTCTGTTGACCATGCGTTGTTGGTTGTCATATCTGATAACAAAATTTGAAAATACAGTTATTCACCATAGAAATGAGCGCACAATGTACAATGTTTGAAGCATGTTTGCAAGCACTCATTGAAACCAGGAAAATATAAGAAGGATACTCATCAGCGAAGGGAGAACAATCGCTCTGATCATAAATTTAACTCATCTGTATCCTGTGCTCAAAATGATTTATGATGTTAATCCATTCTATAAATTTGCTTGACGGTGGATACCTGATGAAACGAATAATTATGTCAATTCTTGCAGTATTATTACCGTGGTTGGTGTTGTTAATTCATGATAATCCCGGTGGAGCATTTGTTGCTTTGATTATGCAAGCTACCGTAATCGGTTGGCCTTTTGCTTCAATGTGGGCCTGGCGACTTGTTAATCCTGTCCCAAATATATCTCATAAAAAATAACTTTTAATCCGTAACTGGAGAATTTATGACAATAAAAGTCATTGTGAATGGATCACACGGCAAAATGGGGGCTTTGGCATGCACTACTTTGGAAAATCATCCGGAATTTACCTTAGTAGGTCGGCTCGCCAGAATGGATAATCTGGAGCAGGCAATAACCGATTCTGGCGCGCAGATAGTCATTGATTTAACCAGGGCTGATTGTGTTTATGATAATGCCTTAAAAATAATATCCCAAGGGGCACGTCCTATTATCGGAACGTCGGGTTTGACTTCAGTGCAAATAGAAGAATTGGGCACGTTGTGTGAGGCAAGACAATTGGGAGGAATCATTGTTCCTAATTTTTCAATAGGCGCTGTGTTAATGATGACTTTTGCAGCAAAAGCTGCAGAATATCTATCAGAAGTCGAGATTATTGAAGCCCATCATCAACAAAAGCTTGATGCTCCCTCAGGAACAGCATTAAAAACTGCAGAAATGATTGCAGCAGCCCGCCAAACACCAAAAAATAAGTTGGCGCTAAAAGAACTAATTAGTGGTGCTCGTGGGGCTCCCTGTCATGAAATCAATATTCATTCGTTAAGATTGCCTGGAATATTAGCACGTCAAGAAGTGATATTTGGTAATGTAGGTGAAACATTATCCATAACCCATAACAGTATCGATAGGGAATGCTTTATGCCTGGTGTAATATTGGCATGCCAAAAAGTGATGGGCCTCAATAGCCTGATCTATGGTTTAGAACATTTGCTCTAACTTTAATTTAGGGTTTTTGGAGATCTTGCCCTTTTATCATCCACATGACTCAGAATCGGGAGTGGTTGCAAAGGTACATCCAGGTCTGGGTCACGATTCAGTTGCTGTATTCGTGCTTCCTCTTCTACAACATCCATATTTTCTGGCGCTATTTTTTTTGCTTCTTTGAGTGCTTCTTCAGCTTCTTGCTGTAAACCTTCCAACCGATAACTACATGCTAAATTAATCCATGCAGCTACGAGAGTTTGAGAATTGTCTGTTTCATTGATTATTTCGGTGCAATAATCGCGATAAATAGCGAAAAAATCCTTATTCAATAAGCTCACATCTAAATGATCTATCCCTGAAAAGATTTTATTCTCATAAATTTCCTTATTCATAATCTTCATTACTTCCTCCTGGATTTATCATTTAGGTCTAAAAGAAGAAGGTTGGTTCTCCTCTTTTAAAGATTGATCCTTCTCTTTTGAAGAGAGATCCTTCTCTTTTTTAGGTGGTACCACATAATTTAATAACGCTTCAGGGAATTGCTCTTTTGAGGTAAAGAGATTACCCATACTGTCTTTAAAAGGTGTTTCATTAGACTCAGATTGTTCTTTAGATTCAGATGGTTTATTAGCCCAAATCTTTTCAACCTCATCACGAAAAAGCTTTTGGGTATTAGGAGGCCACTTTTGTGGATCACTAAAAAGAGGATTACCTTCAATGCATTTAGAAATTAGGGGCGCTAACTCTGTGGACCAATCCATCTGATTAGGAGCTTTTACCTGGCTTGATCCTTCATCATTTATACTTTGAGCGACTTTTTCCTTTAAAGTATTAAATCGAGAGGCCATGTTATCTGTATAGATAAAAAGCAATCTATGCTCCCGCCTCAGTTCTGCTTTAATCTCAACATCATACTCCTGTTTACTCTTTAATTGAGCCTTATATTGATTTTCGTTTACTATAAAATCTTTACTTAATTTAAAATACGTGGTCTGGTCCAGGAACATCCGGGATTTTCCCACCACATTAGCCATTGCGAAGGCTATTTGCTCCATCTCTCTCTTATTGGAACCCTTTTCGTTTTTATAACAATTTTTAATCGTTTCATAAGATGTACCGCGTTCATTTAAAGCATGGCCTATATATTCTGCTGCTGAAACGATTTTTTCCTCCGGATGATTTTGCTGGTACATCACTCTTTTTTGAAAATCGGTATAGAATAGTGGCTGCCGCTCGGATTTATACTCTTTAATCGCTGGAAAAAGTGCTTTGAATATGACGTCTTCAGAGTACCCAATACTTTTAAGTTTTTCTATGACCTTCTCACCGGTGTTCAAATCGCGAGAATTAGTCTTAGGGAGGTCTTTACGGGGATTGGGCTTAGCTTCCATAGCACATCCTATTAAGCATGATTATTCAAATTATAGAACATGAATAATAAAAAGTGATTAATAGATAGACCATGAGCCCTTATATCATCTCTTTTGATAACTTCCCTCTGCATGAGCCTGTAGAGGGAATGAAGGTCAATTAACAAAAATAGAGTTTGGTTGGGGGGAATTCATATTATCATTTGGCAAATTCTCATCATGTTTAAAATGTACTTTTGAATGCTCATAGATATTAACCCATTCTTTTAATACGGAATCTAACTCTTTTTTTAATGCATTATCAAATTCAGCGTCCTTTTTAGGATATAATTCGCTGATTTTATACAATTTTCGAATGCCATTATAAACTGAATTTGTTGCCGCGGTGCGTGTACTATTTGTCTCCGGGCGCTGGAGTATTGCTGTTATTATTTTAGCTACCCGCTCCTTGTTTGAACCAGAGTCAGCGGCTTCCATAATTTTTTTAATTTCGACAATTCCGGTCGGAATTTTAGATTCAGCTCCCAGGAAAAAAGTTGATTTTTTTACGGAGAACTGGCTTCCCTGCTGAGTCAAACTACTTAATGCATTATAGATCAAGGAACAATTATTATCCCCTAAAACGAGTGCAAAAAGCTTTCCTTTCAAAAGGTTACGTGATTCATCACTTATAGATGTAAATTTACTAATTTCTTTGATCTCATTATTACTTGCCAATCTATTATCATTACTAAGATAAAGCTCCGTATAGACTTTAGTTATGGCCTGTTGTATGTCTTGAGGTAAATACACATCAGGTGTTTTTATCCCATCCGCTCCAGGCGCGTTTTGTCCAGCCATCTCTTGCTGATGACGAGAGCAGTATAATTTAGCGAACAGCGTCACAAATTCGGCTCGGCCTTCTGTCTTATTAAATTGATGAAATGTTCCATAGGTGTAATAAAAAAGGAGCATGGCATCAGTATAAAGTAATTCTATCGCTTTTCTGTCTTTACCACTGACACAGGATCCATAAACATATCCCTCAATTTTCATTACTATTAATTGCTCAAGAGAACTTAAATGTAATTCTCTGCCATAATTAGCAACTGCGGTCCCAAATCCTGAGTGAAGTGTATTTTTATAATCAGTTAAAAGAGCATTGAGAACCGAGTGATCTTCGTTTGGATTTTTCTCTATGTAGTCTGCTACTTGCTTGAATATTGGCAGACTCACCGTGTCGTTAGCTGAGGTATACCATACTCGGTTGGCGTAATTTAAAGGATGATTCTCTCGCACAATGTTCGATTGATCACTAAAAAAATGCTTTACCGTTTCATGGGCAATTTGCTCCAAATACAAATCAGGTGGCAAGGCATTCACAACAGCTTGGGGTAAATAATCTGATCCCCAGAGAGGACTGATTAACGTTTGAACTAAAATAGTTTTTTCTTTTGCAGCATCCTCCATCACTTTGGCTAAACCTGACTCTGCATGGCGTTGCTGCACAGCTACTGCTGAAAATCTAATGTCACGACTCGCCATATGGGCAGATCTTTTTCTTTTATTGCCCTGTATTAATAATTTACCTTCCTGTTCATCCGCTACATATAAACTGTGCTCTCCATAATTTGCAGGAGCGGGTATGGTTCGGTGCCGACTGGGTAAAAATGAAATAGCCTCTTCAATGGAGGGCGTTGCTTTAAATATATGTGCCAGAAAAGATTGCTCCATAGAGGATAATATTAAATACCATTGAGGTATTTTTTTGAAATCTGTAATGAAATTCGTCACATTAATTTTAATTTCAGGCTCGCTAAGCCACTTTTTAAAATCGCTAATAGATGCATCAATAGAATCAGGAGACTTAATTAAAATCTTCATCATATTCTTTATAGATGGAGAAAAATCATTAAACCACGGTGATAACAGGTTTTGGTTTTTTTTAATTTTAGGAAGTTCAATATGTTTCGCCATGTTCCATCTGTCGATAAAATTATTCAACTCCTCGATAATTTTTTCCGGGCCGGTAATTCCTTTATTCATAGAACACAAATAAGCCTGTTGATACTCCTTTTTTAAGGAATAAAACCATGCTGGCGTTTTAAGGAAATTAGCGCGTTTAATTTCTTTAATTTCTTCAATCAGCTGGGGGTAATGAGGGGGTAATGATTTATCAAACTGCAATACATAGCCTTTTTTATTACTATTATCTAAAGGGATTAAAGTAGCCACATTCGGACGACCCACCTTCATCAGGACATATTGCTCGGCTTTATTGAGACAATGAATCGCTTCTTTTAACTGCTTGTTCTTATTTGGCCAATTCCAGTGAAGCATTAAAGCTTCCACTATTTGCTCGGTAAATGTCACAAGCTCACGTTGCAATTCGTTTAAGTGATCGCTACTTAAATTACAATTAGACTTACATTGCGCTATATATTGGGTTAATACCTCAACAGTAAATGCAGAATTGGGAGGATAAGCTTTAAGAATGAATAAAAAAGCCTCGTGTAGACTATCTATTCTCCTTTGAATACTTCGTCGATAATCCGGTTTTTGATCATAGCATTCAATTTGAAAATCTAATCCTATAACCTCTTGAATCTGAACTTCCTGTTTTGGAGTTAAAACTGTTCCTTGCGGAACTCGTAATATATTGTGTCCCATAGCATAGTCCTTTACTGCTTTTCATTACTCATTATTGTACAAATATTCTATTGAAACAATTACCTGTACAATAAATTATTAATCCAATAAACGCATTACCTGCCAAATTACCTTAATCGATTTACTTCATGCTAAACTAATTCTTCTAAATATTACGGTAAAAGGAAGTGTATGAAAAGTATCAAAGATTTTACAGGTTTTTCAGAGTCGGGAATTAACGAAGCAATGCAAAATGCCTTGCTCAAAGCGGATAATCCCACCCGTTTTCAGGTAATTGAAATGCGCGGTTCAAATGACAGTAAGACGAACCGTCAATACCAGGTGACGTTAAAAACAGAGACAAACAAGAAATAGTTAACTAATTAACAAAGTGACGGATATGAGTAATGCCGGGATAATTTAATCCCTATTTCAAACTAATTAAAAGGAGTTAGCATGGGCTATACAGTACCCCATTATATTGACGGAAAAGCAGTTATAGAAACCAACACGACTTCATCCCCCATTTATAACCCGGCACTGGGTGAAACAATTGGCCAAGTTTATTTTGCATCAAATACAACGTGCGATAATGCAATTTCCACAGCGCGTAAAGCAGGTGTGGAGTGGGCACAGGCCCCTGCGATTAAACGTGCACGCATTTTATTTAAATTCAGAGACTTACTTGAAAAAAATCAACTGGATTTAGCCCGAATAGTCACACGGGAGCATGGCAAAACTCTGGATGATGCCAAGGGTTCTGTCGCTCGCGCTATTGAAGTAGTAGAACTGCATTGTGGTTTGGTGAACCAGCTTAAAGGTGATTTTTCTGCTGATGTAGCAAGCACTATTGATTGTCACACCATGCGCCAACCGCTAGGCGTTTGCGCCGGTGTGTCTCCTTTTAACTTTCCGGTAATGGTTCCTGTCTGGATGATGATTCCCGCCATTGCCTGCGGCAATACCTTTATTTTAAAACCATCTGAACAGGATCCTTCGGCACCCGTGCGTTTGATGGAACTATTAACAGATGCCGGGTTGCCCGATGGAGTCGCTAACTGCCTTCAGGGAAATAAAGCTACTGTAGAGTACTTATTGGCACATCCAGATATCGCAGCATTTACTGCTGTGGCCTCTACCCCCGTGGCCCATTCAATTTATTCAACCGCTACCGCTCATGGCAAACGCGCTCATACTTTTGGCGGCGCAAAAAATCATTGTGTGGTGATGCCCGATGCGGATTTGGATCAAGCAGCCAATGCTATAATAGGTGCGGCTTATGGATCTGCAGGTGAACGTTGCATGGCCATTTCAGTTGTAGTTGCTGTAGGCCAACAGACAGCGGACGCACTGATTGCTAAAATGACGCCCCAAATTCGCGCCATGCGTATTGATGCCGGTGATGTAGAAAAAACAGATATGGGCCCGCTCATTAGCAGCGCTCACCGAGCCAAAGTTTTAGCAGCTATAGACAAAGGCGTACATGAAGGTGCCCGCTTGATTATTGATGGCAGAACCTTTAAACACCCGCATAATCCGGAAGGATTTTTTATTGGGCCTTGCTTGTTTGATGAAGTGACCGAAGAGATGAGCGTTTATCAAGAGGAAATATTTGGACCTGTTCTGGTTATAGTTCGCGTTGATTCTTTGGAAGAGGCTTTAGCTTTAGTTAATAAGCATCAATATGGAAATGGTACAGCTATCTTTACCCGCGATGGATTTAGCGCTCGTGAATACAGCCAACGCGTTCAGGTCGGCATGGTCGGTGTAAATATTCCTATTCCGGTCCCCATTGCCAATCATCCCTTTGGAGGCTGGAAGCGTTCAGCGTTTGGTGATACCAACATGCATGGCGAAGAAAGCATTCATTTTTATACTCGTCTTAAAACAGTCACTTCTAAATGGCCAGTAACTGAAATCGAAGCAAGCGCCTTTTCCATGCCCACGCATTAACAGAAACGGAGAGCTGATATGGCAACTATAGGATTTGTCGGGTTGGGGCATATGGGATTGCCTATGGCCATTAATTTGGTCAAAGCAGGTCACAAAGTAACCGGTTTTGATTTGCAGGAATCCGCCTTACAACGCTTTAACGCAGCAGGAGGAATTGCTGCTGCACATCTGAATCAGGCAGCTGATGGGCAAGAAATAATTATCACGATGTTGCAAACCGGGCATCAGGTCATGCACGTTTGTGATGGTGTGGATGGATTATTTAATAACGCCCGCCAAAATACCTTATACATCGATTGCTCCACAATCGATGTAGCGACAGCGCGCGATATTCACCAGCATGCGCGGGATTGCGAACTTGTCTCTCTGGATGCTCCTGTTTCAGGGGGCGTTGCAGGAGCAGCCGCAGGAACCCTGACTTTCATGGCTGGGGGTGAGCTTTTAGCACTGGAACGTGCACAACCCATTTTGTCCTGTATGGGTCAAAAAATCATCCATACAGGTACTGCAGGAAGTGGCCAGGCAGCCAAAATTTGTAACAATATGATTTTAGGTATTTCAATGGTTGGGATTTCAGAAGCATTCATTCTGGGAGAACAATTGGGACTTGAAGCAGAAAAATTGTTTGAAGTGGTCAGTAATTCATCGGGTCAATGCTGGGCGATGTCAAAATACGTTCCGGTCGCAGGAATTCTGGATAACGTGCCAGCTAATAATGACTACAAGCCGGGTTTTGCTGCAGCCATGATGCTAAAGGATCTGATTTTAAGCCAAAACACAGCTCAATCAGTTCACATCGCTACACCTTTAGGAGCAAAAACCACCGAGTTGTATCAAAAATTTGTTCAAGAAGGACATGGAGACATTGATTTCTCCGCTATCATTAAATTAATTGCCAGGGAAACAGAGGTATAAGATGCACAAAACGCCTTCTATTCAGCCACAAATTAGCCCAACAGAAGAGTCATTGACGGAATTCTGGTCTGAAATAGCACAGCAAACGGTGGATTGGATGCGCCCCTGGGATACCCTGCTTACTGGCGATTTAATAAACGGCAATGTGACATGGTTTGACGGTGGGCAGCTCAATGTGAGTTCTAATTGCATCGACCGTCATCTCCCCTTACGCGCCAAACATCCCGCAATCATTTGGGAAGGTGATAATGAGCACGAACATCGCGTCTTAACTTTTAGTCAATTACATACCGAAGTCTGTCTTATGGCTAATGCTCTAAAGAAATTAGGCATTAAAAAAGGCGACACCGTGGCAATTTACCTCCCCATGATACCAGAAGCCGCCATCGCCATGTTGGCTTGCAGTCGAATAGGCGCGGTGCATACCGTGATATTCGGTGGTTTTTCTGCGCATGCGTTACGTCAACGCATCCTCGCGTCTCAATGCAAATGCTTAATCACGGCTGATGCCTTTCAACGCGGAGGTAAAACGGTATCTTTAAAGGACCAAACCGATGAAGCTGTTTCCGATCTTAATCTGCAGGTGTTAGTTATTAAAAACAGTGATGTTACGGTTAAGATGAATCAGAATGATTATTGGTGGCATGAATTAAAAGAACAAGTCAATAACAGGTGCGATCCTGAGCCTATGCAGGCAGAGGACCCTTTATTTATTTTATATACTTCTGGCAGTACCGGGCAGCCCAAAGGTGTGGTTCATACCACCGGTGGCTATCTGGTCCAGGCTGCATACACGCATCAATTGATTTTTAATTGTCAAAAAGATGAACTATTCTGGTGCACCGCCGATGTAGGATGGATTACAGGGCATAGCTATGTGGTTTATGGCCCGTTATGTAATGGAATTACCACGTTGATTTATGAGGGAATTCCTACCTGGCCCGATGCGGGCAGAAACTGGCGTATTATTGATAAACACAAGGTAAACGTATTTTATACTGCTCCTACTGCTATAAGAGCGCTGATGCGAGCTGGTGATGAGTGGTTAGCATCAAGCTCGAGACATTCATTGCGATTATTAGGCACTGTTGGGGAGCCTATTAACCCTGAGGCCTGGTATTGGTTTTATAACCAAGTAGGGCAAGGCAGGTGTCACGTGGTGGATACATGGTGGCAAACTGAAACGGGGGCTATTATGATAAGTCCAAGAGCGGAAGATGCTCTAGCCAAGCCCGGTGCTGCATGCCAACCCATACCTGGAATCATTCCCGTATTACTTGATGAGCAAGGTCAGGAACTGATTGGTCCTGGAGAAGGATATTTAGCTATAAAATATCCCTGGCCTTCCATGGCACGCACCATTGCAGGCGATCATCAACGTTACTGTGCCACCTATTTAGCGCACGGGTATTATATAACAGGTGACGGGGCGAAGCGTGATGAAGAAGGCGACTACTGGATCACCGGTAGAGTGGATGACGTGTTAAACGTATCCGGTCACCGTCTGGGAACAGCAGAAATTGAAAGCGCTTTGGTAAGTCATCCGTCTGTTGCGGAAGCTGGTGTTGTTGGTATACCCCATGATCTTAAGGGGCAGGGCATTTATGCGTTTGTTATATTAAAACAAAACTGTACCATTCATCAGGGTCTGCAAGATGAATTAATTGCTCAGGTTAAAGAAGAAATCAGTGCCATAGCTAAACCTGATGTGATTCATTTTGTAAATGATTTGCCCAAAACTCGCTCGGGGAAAATTATGCGGCGCATTTTACGCAAGATAGCTTGCCGTGAAGTAAATCATATTGATGAATTAGGCGACCTTTCTACTTTAGCAAACCCTCAGATTGTTGAAGAGTTGCTAAAAGAAATACTTGCACGATCATCTTAGGAACAATTGTTCGATTGCATAAAAACTCGTCTTTGCGAGCATTTGCGAAACAATCCAGATAGACTTTTGCATAAAGGCTCGTCTTTGAGCGTTAGAGAAGCAATCCAGATAGAGTCTTCGTTAAAATCCTGTGCTGGATTGCTTCACTTTGTTCGCAACAACGATTTGTTTGCAAACTATTTTAGAATGGCTTAGCAGAACCTATGTTTAGAATTGGTTAACAGAACATTTTGTAGAGGAATTGCTAAAAGAAGTACTTGCACGATCTTCTAAGGAACAACTATTCGATTGCATAAAGGCTCGTCTTTGCGAGCGTTAGCGAAGCAATCCAGATAGAGTCTTCGTTAAAATCCTGTGCTGGATTGCTTCACTTTGTTCGCAACGACGATTTGTTTGCAAACTATTTTAGAATGGCTTAGCAGAACATAGAGTTAGAAAGAATTGTTGTTTCATTTTGATATAATTTTAACCGAAAACAAAATTAAGCCCAGCAAAACCATTTATTTAAAGCTGCGATAAGTTCTTCAACACCCTGCTTCTTTAAAGAAGAAAAAGCTTGCACGGTAATTAGATGCTCCGCCAGTTCATAATGTTTGCGAACTTTAAGCACCATGTTTTTGACATCACTGCGACTTAATTTATCTGCTTTGGTTAATAAAATATGAACTGGCAGTTGCCGATTTAAAGACCAGTCGATCATCATTTGATCTAAATCTTTTAAAGGATGGCGTACGTCCATCAGCAAAACAAGGCCTTTTAAACTCTCTCTTACTTCCAGATAATGAGCTAAGTTCTTTTGCCACTCCAACTTTACCTGTAACGCAACTTTGGCATAACCATAACCTGGCAAATCTACGAGGCGTCGCTCATCATCGAGCGTAAACAAGTTAATTAGCTGAGTGCGGCCAGGAGTTTTACTCGTCCGCGCCAGACTTTTAACTGATGTTAAACAATTTAAGGCACTGGATTTGCCTGCATTAGAGCGACCTGCAAAGGCGACTTCATATCCTGAATCTGGAGGCAACTGATCAACTCGTGCGGCGCTTTTTAAAAATACTGCTTTGGTATAA
>JAUXYG010000050.1 GCA_030694525.1 Legionella sp.
AGGAGTGGAACCGTGTCTTCGGAAGAAAAAGCGCGCTGGAGCGCGGCTTACAAGGAGCAACAACAGCAGCACTGCAATGCTGTGGGTGCCGAGCTGAAACAGGCGCGCATAAATTTAGAAAGGACGCTGACAGAGGAATCGTGTTGGCGTGAGGCGAGCCGGCTGACGTGGTTGACTCGTTTGCATGCGCGTCTGCTACCGCAACAGCCGTCTGCTGCCGCAGGTGCGCCGAAACCGACTTTGTCAGCGCTGGTTACCTCCTTAAACACGTTATACCATGAGCAGCCATTTTACCGGCGCTGGTGGTGGTATCTACGCCACCGTTGGTGGCGAGTACACGAGCTAACAGTGGCTAGTGACTTATTATCCCAATGGCCTGAAGGGCCATTAACCCAAAAAGAATTGTCGCCGTTTAGTCAGGTGCTACAACGCACACAGGGGCAACTGAGCCGGTGGAATTGGTTATTTAAGGTGGTAAAAACAATGCGAGAAAAAATGGAACAAAGGGTTGACTTGACCCAAAAACCTGCCGTTTTGAAGTCCTTAGAGGCTTTATGGACTAAAGGACGCAAAAGATTAAAGCGTTATGGAGCTAAAGGCATGTTTGATGCTGATGGGGCCTTCTCATTCTCAGACCCGAATGGCCTGCTGGAAAGATACCAGCTTACGGAGCCAAAAGCCTGTGAAGAGCAGCGACTCAAATTGGCACAGATGGCAACTAGCCAGGAGCCACTGGGGGCATATGGCTGGTTGGGGCGACGTTGTCCGGATGCGGTTTTGCGGCAAAAGCGTGAGCTCGTGTACTACCGGTTGCTGGAGGACTGTTTGCAGCAGTTACAGAATCAGCAAAAGGCTTACTGGAAGAAAGCGCAAAACTATCGTAAGCAGGTGCAGCGAGGACGGGGTGAAGAGGACAGTAGACTGCTTGAGCAACTGGGCGAAGCGTATTTAAGTTGGCACACGCAGATGATGGGGTGGTTAAGTTTATTACGTGAAGGTCTTATGTGTTTAGCGCCTGACTCGCCGTTGGGGGCTATTTACCAGCACTTGGCACAAGGAGTAACTGAGCTCGTGGATGAGTCGGATGAAGCATCGTTGGGGCGTCGATGGGTTTCGGTGCTTTGTAATCTTAAAGTCCAACTAAAGGCGCTTCTTGCGTATACGCAAAACCCAGCAGCGGGTGCAGAAGGTATTGCGGCTGATGAAGGGCTGGTGCTTTTACGCTTTATTGACGAGGTTTATGCGTTAAGGCACTTGCCTTTGACAACTGATGACCCACTGCAGCACGCGCTGTGGGAGCAACGTGAGGCACTCCAGCACGAGGATTTAGCACCTTTGTGTCTGGAGGGTATTGGTCAGGGCCTTTTTGACGTTCCTCTGGAGTCGAAGGCGCGTGCGCTCCATAAAGTTATGCGTCAATACCAGCAGGCGCAAGCCGAACAGAAGCAGCAGATGGTCCATGCGCCGGTACCAGCCCCAACAACAAATTCGCTCGAACCGCTAAATGGACTGTATTTAACCGATGACATCTTGTCCCACTGGTTGCGCGGGGAGGATGAACCGGAAGTACAGTTCATCAAGCAGGACTTCATGCAGCGTTTGCAGGAGTTGGAGCAGTTAAATGAGGCGATGAGGCAGGCTCAAGACGAGTCGTCGCAGGAGCCCATCCGTAAACAAATTAAAGCGTGCTCTAAAGCCTACACGCTCAAATATCATCCGGATAAAATCCGTTCTTATTTAAACGAAGACTTAGCTACACGGATGTTTGTCACCTTTCGCAAGTACTTGGAACGAGCCCTGCAAGGGACAAGCTCTTATGCATCAACCGGTCAAGTCTATGCAAGCGACCCCTATTTTGAAGAGCTGATTCGTGTGATGGAAGAAGAACTTCGCATAAAGCATCTCATAATCCAAGTGCTGCAAGAGATGCGTGAAGAAGATAAGCAACATCATGAAGAAATAAAGCAACATCATGAAGAAATAAAGCAATTTTGCCAAAAATATTTCACAAAGGTTGACAAGCTTAGCGAAAGGGTAGATGACGTACTCAGGCGGCTTGATGAACTGTTGGCCTCGGATGAGGAAAGTGAATCGGATGAGGCCATCATAGTTGAATCCAATGAGGAAGCGCATTCTGTTGCAGCTTTTCATCAGCCTTATCACCCTGGTTTTTGGGAAAACCCTTCATCCGTTTCGGCTAATGTTAAGGTGAAGTCTTCCGTAAAGCGACAAAGCTTGCTGTAAACCGACGAAGGAGTGGAACCGTGTCTTCGGAAGAAAAAGCGCGCTGGAGCGCGGCTTACAAGGAGCAACAACAGCAGCACTGCAATGCTGTGGGTGCCGAGCTGAAACAGGCGCGCATAAATTTAGAAAGGACGCTGACAGAGGAATCG
>JAUXYG010000054.1 GCA_030694525.1 Legionella sp.
AGGACGCTGCTTAAGGCAGCGCCATTAGGTCAATGACCCAACCTACCTGGCTGAAACAGCTTAGTTTAACTAACTTATTGTTCTAATTTTCGTTTTGCATGGGTCAAGCCTTGCAATATGGGATCAGAGATGTATTTAGGAAACTCTCTAGGTAAAAGTTTTGTGACCTCATCGATTACAGAATCTGTTTTTTCTAGCATTTCATCAAGGATACGTTCGGCTCTATCCTGAGAGTAATTTACAGATTTAGCCGTCTCTAAGAAATGTCTTCGTTGCATAGTATGCCAATGATAATGATTGTTTTTACCTTTCAGAGCCATAGCCATCTTGATTTTTTGAGTTTGGAGTTGCCTTGCATTAATTAGCGGATACGCTGACATGATGTCATATAAAGGTGTAAGTCTGTATTTTCCATCAGGCTCAATAAATAAACTAAAGTTTTTAGCATGACCATCAATACCCGCAAGTAACCAGAAAAAGATCTGAGCGCGGTAGAACATGTCCCTATCTTCCATTGAATTGGCAGATCCTAGCAACAACTCCATAATTTCCTTAATTCCAGGCCCTCCATCAGATTGATATTTTATATTATAAGAAACTCCCAATGCCTGACACATATCTTCTTGAGGCAATCTCATAATCCAACTTTTGTCACGAGACAAACGACGGTCAAATCGTTTAACAGATAACACCTTAACATCTTCAAAATGAAGTATTTCGCTATCAGCTGCGGGTAAACCATAGATCTTTGCAAGTAAAGAACATAACCACTCATTTTCGCAGCTATCACGCAAATCTATTTGTTGGTTAGCAATGAAGCCAATAGGTAATTTAAAAATATGGGTGGTTGGCGTTTCATGTAGAGGCTCACACCATTGTTTTTTATGGTATAGAAATGCTGTTTTTTCCTGTGCTCCAGCGATTGAAATTCTAAAATCTTCATCTTCACGGCTCATACCTAATGGACTAATTTGGTAATTACGCAATATAGAAGCGATCTTCTGTTCTGTCAGTGGTTTAAATTTAATTGTTTTTTCAAACTCAGTTTCTTGGTCCCCTACAAGTTGAATAGCTCCCACGCAATCTCTACCAATACTTGTCAATAGATCAAAGGGTTGGCTGGTCGGTATTTGAAAACGAGCTTGAATTCTGGCACGTATTTGTGGATTATCTGGCAAAAGATTATCAAAAAAATTATAAACGACATCACCACTATAGGTTTGATCTATAAGGGGTAAAGATAATGATACTGGTCGAGCTCCTTCTTGATTTAACCAGTCATTATGATAGGTAAATTTTAACCCTCCTTGTGGAGTCTTCTCAAGCACTCCCACCCGAAAGCCATTCATCAATATATGAAGAAAAAGACTCTTTTTTTTCTTTACCATTCATCGACCCATTGATTAGTTGTTTTATCGGATTGTTTTTTAGTTAATACTTTCATTTCGAGGTCAAGAGCTGATAATATACGGAATAAAGTGCTTAGTTTTACACTTTCCGGCTCATTTTCAATAGCTGAAATGGTTTTTTGCTGTAAGCCTACTAATTCTCCAACGGCAATTTGAGTCAAGTTTAATTTTTTTCGTTGATTTTTTATCAACATAGACAAATCAGCTGGTGAGTGAATAAGCATAATAAATCCAAATTAATTGTCATCCCTTATGTAGGATAATTTAAATATATACCCTAAATGGGATAATTTCAAATTATACCCTAAAAGGTATAAAAATAAATTTATAC
>JAUXYG010000055.1 GCA_030694525.1 Legionella sp.
TGATTCAACCCAGGGGCCAGCCGCATTCACAATACTTTTTGCCCGTATTTTATAAATTGCTCCCTTTTCAGGCTTAACCGTAAGTTCCCATAATTTATCTTTAGCCTGCGCATTGATTATGGTTGAGCGAGTACGGATACTAGCACCATGATCTTTAGCTTGCAGTGCGTTTACTATAGTTAAACGCGAATCATCTGTTGCCGCATCATAAAATAGAAATCCTCTCGTAAAGTTATCATGCAAGGGTTTAAAATAGGTGTTCTTAATACTTTTCTGTATGGATTTACATTTAGGCAGACTATTTTTTCGACTTAAATGATCATAAAAAAATAAACCTAACCGGAGTAACCAGGCAGGACGCATGTGTTTTTGATAAGGTAATATGAATGATTGAGGATGTACTAAATGGGGTGCTAGTGTCAGCAACCTTTGACGCTCGTCCAGAGCTTTTTTAACAAGACCAAATTCATAATGCTCTAGATAGCGAAGACCTCCATGAATTAACTTAGTACTGCTTGATGATGTTTTGGATGCCAAATCATCCTGCTCAAAAAGCACAACAGAAAGCCCCCGCAGTGCTGCATCGGCCGCACAACCGCAACCATTGATGCCCCCACCAATAATTGCTACGTCAAAAACGTGATCCATGTTTTGGCTTCCGAAAAATACGTGTAGAATAAATCTAATATAGAGCATTCATTCAACAGAATCACGCATATTTAATGCGACTAAAGGAATTTATTTCAATGAACTATTTATTGGCTATTGATCAAGGTACAAGTAGCACTCGTGCGATGATATATTCGCAGCGGGGTGAGTTAATTGCAAACAGCCAATATTCAATAACCCAATATTATCCGCAAAGTGGTTGGGTAGAGCATGATCCGGAAGAAATTTGGCAAAAAACCCTGACCGCTATACGTGATGTAGTGTCCGAGGTTAAGGGTAAAAATATTGCCGCCTGTGGTATTACCAATCAACGGGAGACTACTTTAATCTGGAATAAAAAAACCGGCAAATGTTTGGCACCAGCAATCGTTTGGCAAGACAGGCGTACTGAGGATTTTTGCCAGTCTCTTTCTAACTATTCATCGCTTATTCATGACCAAACCGGATTGCATCTTAATTCCTACTTTTCTGCTTCGAAACTAAACTGGCTACTTAATAATATACCGGGTGCACATCAACTGGCAGCTCAGGGAGATTTGGCTTTTGGTACAATTGATACTTTTTTAATTTGGCGAATGACTAAGGGCAAAATGCACCTTACTGATGTCACCAACGCTTCTCGGACGATGTTATTTAACATTAAAAAAGAAGAATGGGACCTTGAGTTACTGCAACTTTTTGGGATCCCTGAGTCAGTGCTGCCGCAAGTACGGTCAAGTGATGACTTTTTTGGTTTCATTGATAAGGAGTGGTTAGGTTTTGAGCTTCCGATTCATGGGGTAGCTGGTGATCAACAGGCAGCCCTGATTGGTCAGGGATGTTTCATGGATGGCATGGTAAAAGGAACATTTGGTACGGGTGGCTTTTTATTAATGAATACGGGAGATATTCCTGTTAAATCGAAGCACGGTTTACTAACTACTATTTCTTATAAAATAAAAGAACGTACTGTATACGGATTGGAAGGTGGAATCTATCATGCAGGAACAACTATTAAATGGCTTCGTGATGAAATGAAGTTAATTTCAAGTTCAGCAGAAACTGAAACGCTGGCTCAAAGCTTGAGTGGCAATGAAGGAGTTTATTTAATATCTGCTTTTACCGGACTGGGCGCACCACATTGGTTATCAACTGAAGGAGCTGCGCTGTTTGGTTTATCGCGGGCTACAAATCGGGCTCATTTCGCCAGAGCAGCTTTGGAAGGTGTTTGCTATCAGACGCGAGAAGTTTTAACGTGCATGCGTGAGGACAGTCAACTGGATTTGTCATTATTGCGAGTTGATGGAGGGATGGCAGTGAATCAATGGTTTTTACAATTTTTGGCTGATCAGTGCCAATTGATAATTCAAAAACCAAAGGATGTAGAGACTACCGCTAAGGGAGCAGCGATTTTAGCTGCTATCGGGGCGGGTATGTTTTATTCATTCAGCGACTTGGGAAAAGTTTGGGAATTAGATTTAGAGGTAAAACCTCAACGAGATATTGATGAGGTTGAAGCTGATTTTGGTGGATGGGTTAGGGCGCTAGACAGGTTTAAAGTTCAAAATATTTAATTTAATTAAATTATTTGTGTTTAGAAATTAAACTGTAATTAGGGAATTTGGTTTGTAATTGTATGTCTCTTATATAAATGATCAAATACAATTAATAATTGATTTTTTTTCTCTCTTTTCATCTCCAAGACTATATCCTAACATTCCCTCCATGCAAGCTACTGAAGTTGCAGATGCAAGAGGAAGTATGGGGCCTAATAAACAAGCCAATAATGGATCAAAACCAATGTTCCTATTGAACAGTAAATTATATTCAACTATTCCAGTGAGGGCACCAATCAGATAAACGCCAGTCATTCGAGCCATGGATGCAACTGGGTCAGACCCATTATCTGCCCTGAAAGTAAATCTATGGCTGCGCTTGGCATTCACTGCAGTACTTAAACTGAAGAGCAGAGTAAATACACCAATACATACAGCTGCTGATGACTCAGCAATGCTACTGTTATCGCGTGGGGTTATTGAGCGTCGTATTATAGAATTAAGAACTCCTGCAGCTAAACCTATAGCAAGGCTATAACTGATGCGCTCTTGAACAACTGTTACTTTTGCTCTCATTAAAAACTTCCTTGAATAAAAGAGAATTGATGGAGTGCTAATTTAATGTATTGGGAAAGGGTTTTCAATATTGTTATGAATGGGGTCTAACATTTCTTGTACCAAGATTTGTTTTATCCTGCTTAAAAGTGAATGGGCCCACTCTATTTTTACTGGGATAAGATGTTCGGTAGGAGATGAATTTGATCCCGCGCGCTTGAGTATCCCCTCATATTTTTTAATGTACAGTAACGTTGTGAATTAATGAGTTGTCTTCCCACGCAGGTATGGATCTATCCAATAAAGTGGCAATTTGCTAAATATTTGGATGGTTCCCCACCTGCGTGGGGATGACAAAAGAAAACTATTTAACATCTCTGATGGGCTCACCTGTATAGAGCTGGCGTGGTCTGCCTATTTTGGATTTGCTGGCAACCATTTCTAACCAGTGACTCATCCATCCCACGGTTCTAGCTAAAGCAAACACCACAGTAAACATATTAGTAGGTATACCAATTGCACTTAAGGTAAGACCTGAATAGAAATCGACGTTTGGATAAAGTTTCTTTTCAATGAAGTATTCATCTTCAAGAGCGATTCGTTCAAGCTCCATCGCCAGTTTGAACAGAGGCTCATCTTTTTTGCCAACAGCTTCTAACACATCGTAACAAGTTTTACGCATCACTTTCGCACGTGGATCATAGCTTTTATAGACGCGATGACCAAATCCCATTAATCGGAAAGGATCGTTTTTGTCTTTAGCCCGCTTGATGTACTCATCAATACGACTTACGTCTCCGATTTCTCGTAACATATTCAGACAGGCTTCATTTGCACCCCCGTGAGCTGGACCCCATAACGCACCGATTCCTGCAGAAATACAGGCAAAAGGATTAGCGCCTGTAGAACCTGCAAGCCTTACAGTGGAGGTTGATGCATTTTGCTCGTGATCGGCATGCAGAATAAAAATAGTATCCATAGCTTTTACCAATACAGGATCTGGAATAATATCTTCAGAGGGTACCGCAAACATCATATGCAGGAAGTTTTCCGCATAAGTCATTTTGTTTTGCGGATACATGTATGGCAAACCAATTGAATATTTATAGCTCATTGCTGCCAGGGTTGGCATTTTTGCGATGAGTCGAATAGCAGAAGTAAAGCGATCCTTTTCATTATTTAAATCCATGGTGTCATGATAGAACGCAGATAAAGCCCCAACAATCCCTACCATAATGGCCATAGGATGTGCATCGCGACGAAATCCATTCAAAAACTGATACATTTGTTGATGAACCATGGTGTGGTTATTAATCAAATTAACGAACGATTTTTTTTCCTCAACATCGGGTAATTCGCCATTTAACAAAAGATAGCTGACATCGAGAAAGTCCTTTTTTTCTGCTAATTGTTCGATAGGGTATCCGCGATATAACAAAACCCCTTCGTCCCCATCAATATAAGTTATCTTGGATTCGCAGGAGGCTGTTGATAAGAAACCTTGATCAAAGGTAAAAACACCGTTGTTTCCTAATTGGGTAATATCGATAACATCATTGCCAAGAGTAGGAGTATAGATAGGTAAATCAAGCGTGTTTTGGCCTTCAATGCTAAGTTTAGCTGTCTTTTTTGTCATTGCGTCTCCTGGATTATTTTATGCCTTGGGGCATTGTAACTTTTGTACTGAGGGGGGCACTATATAAAAATGACCAGTTATAGTCAATTATAAGCCAGATATATCCTGAAATTGTTAATTGAGCAGTAAAACAAGTATTGAAATTAAGCAAATCAGGCTTCTGTTGCGATTTAGTATGCTGGTTTGTGAAGACAATAGAAAGAAATATATAAAAATATATAAAAATTTTATGGACCATTAATAAACTAGTGATGAATACACGCTTAAGAAGATTCAAATACACCGGTCTGTATGGTATCCTCTTAACCAAATTTATCTTATATCATTGCATAAGGATACGTCCAAATCATGGTTTATCTAGCTAAAGAAATCTTGCCGGTCAACATAGAAGACGAATTAAAGCAATCTTACCTTGATTACGCTATGAGTGTTATCGTCGGTCGCGCTTTGCCTGATGTGCGAGATGGTTTAAAACCGGTACATCGTCGTGTTCTTTTTGCGATGAGTGAGTTAGGTAATGACTGGAATAAGCCCTATAAAAAATCAGCGCGTGTAGTCGGGGATGTAATCGGTAAATACCACCCTCATGGGGATACAGCGGTTTATGACACTATTGTTCGCATGGCCCAGCCTTTTTCCTTACGCTATTTGTTAGTTGACGGTCAGGGTAACTTTGGATCAGTTGATGGGGATGCGCCTGCAGCGATGCGATATACAGAAGTTCGTATGTCCAAAGTAGCACACGCATTGTTAGCTGATTTGGAAAAAGAAACAGTAGATTTTAGTCCCAACTATGACGAAACAGAATTTGCACCGGTTGTATTGCCATCCAGGGTTCCCAACTTGTTGGTAAATGGATCCTCCGGTATTGCCGTAGGTATGGCAACTAATATTCCTCCTCATAATCTGACGGAAGTTATTAATGCGTGTGTTGCACTTGTAGATGAGCCCGAGACCAGTTTAGACGACTTAATGGAAATCATTCCAGGACCTGATTTTCCCACCGCTGCGATTATTAATGGCCGCGCCGGGATAATACAAGGATATCGGACCGGTAAGGGGCGTGTCGTTATAAGAGCAAGAACTGAAGTGGAAACGGATGAAAACTCAGGCCGTCAGGCAATAATCATTCATGAATTACCTTATCAGGTTAATAAAGCGCGTCTGGTGGAGCGAATTGCAGAATTGGTCAGAGACAAAAAAATTGAAGGCATTTCAGGACTTAGAGATGAGTCGGATAAACAAGGGATGCGGGTTGTCATCGAATTAAAACGTAATGAAATGGCTGATGTGGTTCTGAATAATCTTTATGCACACACGCAAATGCAAAATGTGTTCGGGATTAATATGGTTGCCTTGGTTGATGGTCAGCCCCGCACACTGAACTTGAAGCAAATTCTGGAATATTTTATAAAGCATCGACGGGAAGTTGTAACCAGACGTACTATATTTGAATTGAAGAAAGCAAGAGCCCGGGCGCATTTATTGGAAGGCCTGGGGATTGCGTTGGCTAACATTGATGAAATGATTGCGTTAATTAAGCAATCACCCACACCTCAAGATGCCAAAGATGGTTTATTAGCCAAGTTTTGGCAACCAGGTTTGGTTAGTGCCATGTTAGAAAAAGCCGGATCAAATGCTTCCCGACCTGATGATTTAACTGCTGAGTTTGGTTTAAGCGCGGAAGGATATAGGCTATCAGCAGCTCAGGCTCAGGCGATACTTGAATTAAGATTACACCGATTGACAGCTCTTGAACAAGATAAAATTCTTAGTGAATTTGAAGAGCTGCTATTAGTTATCAAAGAGTTACTCGATATCCTTGCTTCTCCGGAACGTTTAATGCAGGTTATTCGCGATGAATTAATTGAGATTAAAACTCAATTTGGCGATGAAAGACGTACTGAAATAACTGCTTCTCAAGAAGATTTGACTATTGAAGATTTAATCACTGAAGAAAATGTGGTGGTTACTTTATCGCATCAAGGTTATGTAAAATATCAACCGATTACGGTTTATCAAGCGCAACGTCGTGGCGGTAAGGGGAAGTCTGCAACTCATGTTAAAGATGAAGATTTTGTTGAGCGACTCGTCATTGCAAGCACTCACGATACGCTCCTGTGCTTCTCTAATCATGGTAAATTATATTGGTTAAAAGCATATCAACTTCCTTTGGCAAGCCGTATTTCTCGAGGAAGACCTATTATTAATATTCTTCCTTTGGCTGAGGGTGAAGAAATTAATGCCATGTTGCCAGTTCGTGAGTATACGGAAGGCTATTTTATATTTATGGCTACTAAAAAAGGAACTGTTAAAAAAGTTCCTTTAAGCGCCTTTAGCAGACCTCGGTCTAACGGGATTATTGCTGTTGATCTTGATGAAGACGACAGTCTGGTAGGTGTTGATATTACCGATGGTACACGAGATATCATGTTATTTACCGACGCAGGTAAAGTGATTCGCTTTGATGAATCCAAAGTTCGACCAATGGGAAGAACTGCGCGTGGTGTTCGTGGTATTCGAATTGATAAAGACCAGGCTGTAATGTCTCTGGTTGTAGTTCATCCTAATGGCACGATTCTCACTGCTACCGAGAATGGATACGGCAAACGTACAGAGATTGATGAGTATCGTGTTTCAGGACGAGGAGGTCAGGGTGTTATTTCCATTCAGGTTACCGAACGAAATGGAAAAGTAGTCCGATCTCTGCAGGTAACTGATTCAGATGAAGCCATGTTAATTACTGATAAAGGTACTTTAGTACGTTTCCGGGTAAATGAATTGTCTATTATAGGTAGAAACACCCAGGGGGTACGTCTCATCAATGTGAGTTCTGGAGAACTTGTAGTCGGTATGCAAAAAATCGAAGATCTTGGTGATGACTCCGAAGAGACTGATGAGTTTTTAGAAAATAATAATGAAATTACGGATGATAATTCAGAGGATACATTAGACATTAAGGACGATAGTGATGACAAGGATATATAATTTTGGAGCTGGTCCTGCAATGCTTCCCGAGGCTATTCTCAAGAGTGCCCAGGAAGAATTGCTTGAGTGGAACAACCTGGGAATGTCAGTCCTGGAGATTGGGCATCGAACTACAGAATTTAGCAAGTTGCTGGATGATGCGGAACAGTCCTTAAGAAATCTTTTAGACATACCCCCAAATTATAAAGTATTATTTCTTGGTGGCGCGGCACGCACACAGTTTGCGATGATTCCTATGAATCTGTTGCGGGCTAAAGAACAGGCAGCCTATTTGGTCACTGGAATTTGGTCACAAATGGCTCTGGAAGAGGCGCAACTATTAAAGCATGCTTACGCAGCATCTGATGAAGAAAAATCAGGCTATAAATCAGTCCCTGCTCAGAGTTCATGGAAACTGAAAGAAAATACTTCCTATCTCTATTACACTCCAAATGAGACTGTGAATGGAGTTCGTTTTCCTTACGTACCAGAAGCGGATGGTATTCCTCTAATAGCGGATATGACATCTTGTCTGCTCAGTGAGCCTTTTGATATAAAGCAATTTGGATTGATTTTTGCTGGGGCGCAGAAAAATATCGCAAATGCCGGTTTGACCATAGTTATCATCAGAGAGGATCTTATTGACATACTTCCTGAGCCTATGGTTCCGACTATGCTTAACTATAAAATTCAGACTGAAAATAATTCCTTATATGCAACCCCTCCCGTATTTAACTGTTATATTGCTGCTAAAATGTTCGATTGGATAAAAGAGCAGGGAGGTGTTGAGTCATTGTATAAACAAAATTGTTTGAAAGCCGAAAAATTATACAACTATCTTGATTCTACTGATTTTTATACGACAAGTGTTCAGAAAGAGGCTCGTTCAATAATGAACATCTGTTTTGCATTAAAAGAACCTAAATTAGAAAATAAATTTCTTAAATCAGCAGAGGAAAATGGTCTTTCTGCTTTAAAGGGACATCGTATGGTGGGAGGTTTGCGCGCCAGTATTTATAATGCGATGCCCATGGCAGGAGTCAATGCTCTTATTGATTTTATGAAACAGTTTGCACAGGATAATCCTCTTTGACATCTTTAAATTTTATAAGCCACCCAGTTAACAGGATATATGGTGAGATAACCGTTCCTGGTGATAAATCCATATCGCACCGCTCCATAATATTCGGAGCGATTGCTACGGGCACTACCACTATTGACGGTTTTTTGGATGGGGAAGATTGTCTTGCTACTTTAAAAGCATTTAAAGCCATGGGTGTGCTTATTGATGGTCCGACAGGACATCATGTCGTGATCCATGGTGTAGGAAAATATGGTTTAAAAAAACCTCAGCATGTTATTGATTGTGGTAATTCAGGGACAAGCATACGTCTACTGGCCGGATTGTTAGCCGCGCAAGTTTTTGATTCTGAGCTAACTGGTGATGAAAGCCTTTTACAAAGGCCTATGCTTCGTATTAGCAACCCCTTAACTCAAATGGGTGCCAATATAGTAACCTGCGAAGGTAAACCACCAATTACAATCAAAGGAGGGCAGCAATTATCTGCCATCAATTACCTCATGCCCGAAGCGAGTGCACAGGTTAAATCGTGTATTCTTTTAGCGGGGCTATATGCAAAGGGACAAACTCGTATTACTGAAACCGGTGTAAGTCGCGATCATACGGAGCGCATGCTTAAGACTTTTTCTTATCCAGTTCATTGTTTCAATAGCTCCATTGAAATAACGGGGGAAGGTGAATGTATCGGAACACATGTCACCATCCCTGGAGATATTTCATCGGCTGCATTTTTTATTGTCGCGGCCTCTATTATACCTGGTTCAGATGTATTAATTAAAAATGTAGGAGTTAATCCAACCCGCACAGGTGTAATTCATATTCTGAAAAAAATGGGTGCTAACATTGAGCTGTTAAATCAACGACAGGAAGGCGAGGAGCCAGTTGCCGATATAAGAGTGACCTATTCACCGTTATCGGGTATTAAAATTCCAGAAACCATGGTTCCTTTAGCCATTGATGAATTTCCGATTATTTTTATTGCTGCGGCGTGTGCCAAAGGACAAACCTTATTAACGGGAGCCAAAGAATTGCGCCATAAAGAAAGTGATAGAATTGGAGCAATGGTTGATGGATTAACACAGTTAGGTATTGAGGCTCACGCCTATGATGATGGGCTTTTAATTCAGGGTGGAACAATAAATGGTGGGGTGGTTAATAGCAGAGGGGATCATCGAATTGCAATGGCCTTCTCTATCGCAGGGGCAATCGCCAGAGAAGCGATAACTATTGTGAATTGTGCCAATGTAGCCACCTCCTTTCCCACTTTTTTAAATGCAGCAAATACCCTTCATTTTCGAATAGAGGAAAGAAACAATGAATAATAATGTACCAGTCATCACTATAGACGGTCCAAGCGGCACTGGTAAAGGTACTATTTGTCATTTACTGGCAAGGCATCTGAACTGGAATATATTAGATAGTGGTGCCATTTATAGAGTTTTAGCTTATGCCGCTCAAAAAAATCAGGTTCATGTAGATGAGCATCAGAAATTAGTACAATTGGCATTGGGTTTAAACCTTCAGTTCGAATCATCTAATGATAATGAACTCATAGTTCTTTTAGATAATGAAAATATTTCAGAAGTAATTCGAAGCGAACAATGTGGTCAGGATGCCTCAAAAATAGCAGCAATTTCTGAGGTTCGATTAGCCCTTCTTGAACGTCAGCGTAATTTCGCAGAGCTTCCCGGCCTGGTAACGGATGGGCGCGATATGGGCACAATAGTCTTTCCAAATGCTGTTTTGAAGATATTTTTATACGCCAGTGAAGAGGAAAGAGCCAATAGGCGCTATTTGCAGTTGAAACAAAAGCAAATTAATGTTAGCCTCGCCCAGGTTGTTGAAGATCTGGCTAATCGTGATGCAAGGGACAGTGCGCGTACACATTCACCACTTAAGCCAGCAGAAGATGCAATAAATATTGATACAACCGGACTATCAATTGTACAAGTGTTTCACACTATATTAAACTTAGTGGATGAACATTTGAAAATTTGATGGTTTGTTGGGGGAAAGGTGGGGCGGATCCCATTCTTTCATTAATTTACTAATAGAGTTTATTAACATGACTGAAAGTTTCAAAGAATTATTTGAGCAAAGTATTATCGGCGCTCAATTTTATCCTGGTGCCATTATTACCGCTAAAGTTATCGGTATCGATGATGACTACGTTACATTAAATGCTGGTTT
>JAUXYG010000058.1 GCA_030694525.1 Legionella sp.
ACCCTGATGTTCTCTTAATTCAGGCTTATGCTGCAGCTATTTCTTTATTTTCTCAGGAATATGAAGCAAGCAATCAAGCAAAAAATTTCCTAATGGTTGCCGCAAATCATTTGGACGCTTCCAATCTGCGTGAAAAATTAATTTATGGGGCTATGGTTCAATGGTACAAGCGTGATTATTTTAAAGCGATAGAGTTGTTTAACAAAACCATAGCCCTTTTTCCTCAAGACACCCTGGTTTTAAAATTTCTGGAATGGCTTTATTATTGTACCGGGCAAGTGGCTCAAGCTGAAAATTTTTTACGCAGTTGTATGCTTTGCGCCCCATATAATAGTAATGATCCCTATTTTTTAGCAACCTATTCGTTTGCGATGGAGTTGGCTGGAGATTATGAACAAGCTCGCGAAATTGCTGAAGCTGCTATATCATTAAACAATGCCACCGGTTGGGCACATCATACATTGGCCCATGTATATCTCCTTACCAATGATATGGCTGGGGGTATCAAACGACTTAATAATCTAAAGATCCATTGGGATGGTGCAAATCCACTATTAAAAGAGCATAACAATTGGCATTTGGCCTTATTTCATCTCGCACAACGTAACCAGGAAGAAGTCCTCGCCCTATATCCTTCTGTTTTTGGTATTTTGCCCCAAACCATTTTGGAACAAATTGATGCCATTTCATTACTGTGGCGATTGGAAATGGCAGGATTCACCCAAGAGAAATTGATTTATCGAGTTGCAGGCTATCTGGAAGAGCATCCTTTTGAATACTTCACTGGCTTTAACAATGCTCATTTTATTTACGGTCTGGTCAAATCAGGACAAAAAGAACAAGCAAAAAAATCCTTGGATTTGATGAAAAAATATGCTGCAACTTTGCCAGTAAATTCATTATGGCAAGAGGTTTTTTATCCCTGGAGCAAGGCTATCTATGCTTTTAGTAACGAGGATTATCAAAAAGCAGAGAAATTAATTGCGCCTGTTATTGGAAAATACACCGAGCTCGGCGGTAGTGATGCCCAAACAGAACTCTTCACCCAGACCTATTTGTTGAGCCTCATTCGCTCCGGTCAACAAAAAGCGGCAAAAGTCTTTTTCAAAAATCATTTATCACATTATAAAAACACAGCACTGGCTGAGTGGTGGTTTCAGTCTCATTAGGGATTTAACTCAGGTGATTGCTATCCGAGAGATTCAAGCTTATTAATGGGTACCATCCCCTTAGAACAATAATGGTCCCCTTAAAAGAAATCCTTATCCCTAATCCCTTAATCTCAATATCCAAAATCAGCTTATGATACTCCCTACGTCCCTCGGCTTGACCGAGGGATCCAGGAATTTAGTCCACAATCCGTATAGTTGATAAAAAACGAAATAAAGAATAAAGCAAATCACTCAGTTATTCCCATTTCATAACCAGAAAAATTATATCTTTCGCACCTGAATTCTTCGACCTTTTAAAGTCCCATTTTGCAAATAGGCAAGAGCCGCATCTACACGACTGCGATGAATTGCAACATAAGAAGATAAAGGGGTAATATCAATTTTACCAATCATATCACCGGGCAATCCCGCATCCTTGGTTAACGCCCCCAAAATATCCCCAGGACGAATTTTGTCTTTTTTCCCGGCGGCAAGGTTAAGTGTTACCATTTCCGGAGGAGAGATTTTATCTTCAGTATAGTTTAATTCATCAATAGAGGCAAAGTGTACCGAATGCGTTAAATGATCCTCAATGACACTCATACGTTGTCCATCGGCAGGAGTGGTGAGGGATAAAGCCAACCCTTTCTTACCCGCTCTTCCCGTTCGCCCAATTCGGTGAATATGGACATCGTGATCAAAAGCGAGATCGAAATTGATTACTGCTGGAAGCTCTTTGATATCAAGACCGCGAGCTGCAACATCTGTGGCGACCAATATAGTACAGCTTTGATTCACAAAACGTATCATTGCCAAATCCCGTTCAAATTGTTCCATATCGCCATTTAAAGCTATGGCACTAAATCCTGCATGAATTAAAAAGTCGGCAACATCTGCTGTCTGTTGTTTCGTATTACAAAAAACGAGCGCCGACTCGGGTTTAAAATGTAATAATAAGGATTTTAAAACAGGAAACTTGTTGGCGGGTTTGGCTACTTCATAAAAACGTTGTTCTATATCAAATTGTTCATGAGGAGTTTGAATGAAAATTTGTTGTGGATTGATCATAAATTGTTTTGCAATTAATTTAATTTCTTCAGTGTAAGTTGCTGAGAAAAGCAAAGTTTGTCTTTGTCTGGGGCAAGAAGAGATAATAGTTTTAATATCATCAAAAAAACCCATATCCAGCATGC
>JAUXYG010000077.1 GCA_030694525.1 Legionella sp.
CAAGCTGGTTTTACTGCAGCCGATCTCATTGGGGTTGTAAGCCATAGTGGTGGCTCTAAAAACTTGCAGGCCTTGTTGGATTTATTAGTGCCTGTAGTCGATGCCTCCGGGGTCTGGCAGTATGCGGATGAAGTGCTCCTCACCGCGTTGCACCAATTAACGCAGGCTGGGTTTACTGCAGCCGACCTCATTGGGATTGTAAGTCATAGCGGTGGCTCTAAAAACCTTCAGGCCTTGTTAGATTTATTAGCTCCTGTAGTCGATGCTTCCGGGAACCCGGATGTACTCCTCACCCCGCTGCACCGATTAACGCAGGCTGGGTTTAGTGCGACCGATCTCATTGGTGTTATTAGTCATGACGGTGGCTCTAAAAACCTACAGGCCTTGTGCGACTTATTAGTGCCGGTAGTCGATGCCTCCGGTGCCTGGCAGTATGCGGATGAAGTACTCCTCACTCCGTTGCACCAATTAACGCAGGCTGGGTTTAGTGCAGCCGGCCTGATTGGGGTTTTAAGCCATAATGGCGGAGCTAATAACCTGCGCGCCTTGTGCGACTTATTAATGCCTGTAGTCAATGCCTCCGGGGCCTGGCAGTATGCGGGTGAAGTAGTCCTCACTCCATTGCACCAATTAACGGAGGCTGGATTTAGTGCAGGCGACCTTATTAGGGTTGTAAGCCATAAGGGCGGCGCTAATAGCCTGCATGCCTTGTGCGCTTTATTAGTTCCTGTAGTTGATGCCTCCGGGGTCTGGCAGTATGTGGGTGAAGTAATTGTCACGCCGTTGCACCAATTAAGGCAGGCTGGGTTTACTGCAGCCGATCTCATTGGGGTTATAAGCCATAACGGCGGCTCTAAAAACCTAAAGGCCTTGTTCGATTTATTAGTGCCTGTAGTTAATTCCTCGGGGGGATGGCAGTATGTGGGTGAAGTAGTCCTCACCCCGTTGTACCAATTAACACAGGCAGGTTTTAGCGCAGTCGACCTCATTGGGGTTGTAAGTCATATCGGTGGCTCTAAGAACCTGCAGGCCTTGTGCGATTTATTGAACAAGACAGGCAGCTTTTTTGCTACTTATCCAAGTGCCTCTGAGCCAGTCGCATTCTTGGCAAAGGGGAATTCTAAATCAGCCCATATCGAATTACTTAATGCCCTATTGAAACATTCTGATATACAACAAACCATTATAGCAAGCTCTCTTTTAGAGCCGCTGTGCAAAAAAATAAAGCCATTGAATGCAAAAAACATTAACCAACTGACCATCA
>JAUXYG010000079.1 GCA_030694525.1 Legionella sp.
ACCCGTAAATGGCAAGATCAACAAGGTCAGGATAAATACACCACCGAGATAATTGCATCGGATATTCAGATGCTCGATAGTAAAGGTGGCGGTTCATCAAATTATGACGACATGAATCAAACACAACAATCAGCACCCGCCCAACATCAAAATGCACCGAGACAACATCAGCCATCTCAGGCAGCACAAGATGCTTTCGATCAATTAGACGATGACATTCCATTTTAGAAATACACCATAATGTTGCCCTGTAAATTAGAGGGCAACAACATCATTATTTATCATAATTATCACAACACCTATAGCTGTTAATATACTTGAAGTTATTCACAGTTGCCAAATTTGATAACTTCCGTGAAATTTTTTTCAATTTTCTTAACAGTTATCCTTTTGATTATTAGGAACAAAATATTAAGTCTAAAACTACTTGCTAATTACTGTCAGAGTGGGTACGAAGATTGTGTTTATGTTAACCTGGATAAATTAATATATACTCTCTGAATATTTAGTTAAGTTATGAACGATCAATTGTTATAAATTAGCATAGCAGACGTTACAAAAACTAATTAACCATATATGCAGTCCTTGTGACTTAAAACTAATGCCAGAATTAATTCTTTCATTACTCATGGTTTCTTTGATAAAAGATTGCCTCCAGATGTTATGACCGGCAATTAATACGACAATCCTACAACTATTAGGACTGAGCCATAACTAACAGATGTTCCATATTTGATAGGTGTCATCTCTGTAAGTAAGTAGCACTCCCCTTTAATGAAAAGGCCTTTAAGATTAGGAGGATAGGAGCGAATGATATAGCTAATTCTGGCAAAATCTAAACTGTAGTAAATATGCGTTATTATCTTTCTGTATTAGTCCTGTCGCAGAGCCCACAACGGAAAGTATAAATGCAGATAATGAGCTTAAAATAAGTTTGATTTTATGAAGCCAAATAGAAAATGTTGCTGCAGCGGATAAGAAAGTACTAGATCATTGCCCCCATAAGATTGATGCATAAGGATTTTATAAGCTTGCCATGATCCTCAATGTGGCTTATAAAATCCAAAAGCAAATCGAACCACTAAGTTATCTATAATGATGTTAATACCAAAAGTGTATATCCGGAAAATAAAAACAAAACTTATTGATAGAATGGGCCACCGAGTTTAGGATTCATTACTAGTTAGTAAACTTTAAACAAAAAACCCGCTAAAAGCGGGCTTGATTTATAGTATAAAAATTACTCATCAGTATCAGCATTTGCAACTGGTCTATCCATCAACTCAACTATAGCCATAGGAGCGTTATCGCCTTCTCTATAACCACATTTTATGATACGGACATATCCACCTGGACGCTCAACAAAACGTGGTCCAAGATCGGTAAATAACTTACCAACTGCAACTTTTGAACGTAAAATATCAAAAGCATGACGACGTGATGCAACTGAATCAGCCTTACTAACAGTAATTAAAGGCTCAATGTAACGACGTAGGTCTTTAGCTTTAGGCAGAGTTGTTTTAATTAACTCGTGCTCAATTAAAGAACAGCACATGTTAGAAAACATGGCTTTACGATGGCTACTTGTACGGCTAAAACTACGGCCCGAATTACGGTGACGCATAACAAAGACTCCTAAATATTACTCGCCAAGACTAGCTGGCGGCCAATTCTCAAGTTTCATTCCAAGCGATAAAGAACGGGATGCTAAAACATCTTTAATTTCAGTTAAAGATTTCTTACCGAGATTAGGTGTTTTAAGCAATTCATTTTCAGTTCTTTGAACTAAATCGCCAATATAATGAATGTTTTCTGCTTTTAAACAATTAGCAGATCGAACAGTTAACTCCAGGTCATCAACAGAACGTAATAAAACAGGATCAAAGTCATTGCGTTCCTTATTATCAGAACGTGATTCTTCAAACTTCATGTCTACAAAAGAATGGAGCTGTCTCTGAAGAATGCTGGCAGAGATTTTGATAGCTTCTTCAGCATCAATAGTTCCATTGGTTTCTAATTCTATTGTTAACTTATCAAGATCAGTTCGGTTTTCTACCCGGGCACTATCTACAAAATATGCAACTTTTTTTACAGGAGAGAAACTGTTATCAATCTTAAGTTTACCTACAGTTTTCTTCTCAACCTCATCGTCAAGATGTTTCATAAATGCATCTGTATTATGAAACCCTATTCCTCTTTGAACTTTTAAAGTCATATTCAATTTACCTTTCTCATTGAGATTGGCAATAACCAGTTCAGGATTAATAATTTCCTGACCATGGGTTAATTGAATATCACCAGCGGTCACTTGACAGGGGCCCTGTTTATTAAGCGTGATCTGCGCTTCATCTCCTACAGTCAATTTAATAGCTACCAGTTTAAGGTTTAGCAATAAATCAACAACATCTTCCTGAACACCCTCTATAGTACTGTATTCGTGCAAAACACCCTCAATTGACGCTTCGGTTATCGCACTACCAGGCATAGATGACAATAATATACGTCTCAAAGCATTGCCGAGAGTGTGACCGAATCCTCGCTCTAAAGGCTCTAGAACTATTCTAGCTTTATATGGTGACTCAGCCTGTACCTTGAGGACTTTGGGCGTCAGCATTTCATTGATTTCAGTATACATTCAGCTATCTCTCCGGGCTTACTTAGAGTAAAGTTCTACAACTAGATTAACGTTGTAGTCTGAAGATAAGTCAGTTAACGTTGGTGCTGTAGAGAAGGTTCCTTTAAAGGACGCAGTATCTACTGTAATCCAATCACATGGAGCTCTTTGCTCAGATAAAGCCAATGCAGCCTGAACGCGGCCTTGACTTTTAGCTTTTTGACGAACAGATAGGCTATCCCCTGGATTAACTAAAAAAGATGGAACGTTAACTACTTTATCGTTTACAAGTATTGCTTTATGCGTAACTAACTGTCTCGCTTCAGCACGGGTACTTGCAAAACCCATACGGTATACAACATTATCAAGACGTCTTTCCAATAGGGACATCAGGTTTTCACCTGTTGAGCCTTTTTGACGAGCAGCCATTTTATAGTAATTTCTGAATTGCTTTTCCAGAACACCATAAAGTCTTCGAATCTTTTGCTTCTCTCTAAGTTGGATTCCATAACCATTTAAACGTGGTTTTTTATCACCATGTTGTCCAGGTAACTTTTCAGATTTACATTTGGACTTATGATCACGAACACCACTTTTAAGTAATAAGTCACAACCTTCACGTCGTGATAATTTACATTTTGGACCAAGATATCTAGCCATTAATTACTCCTGAATCTTATACGCGACGTTTTTTAGGTGGCTTGCAACCATTATGTGGTATGCCAGTAACATCGGTTATTGAACTAATTTTAAAATCCTGGGCTATTAATTGCCTAATAGTGGACTCTCTTCCGGGACCAGGACCGTCAACCCTTACATCGACACTTTTCATGCCGTATTCTTTCGCAACTTCACCAGCTCGTTCAGCTGCAATCTGAGCTGCATAAGGAGTACTTTTTCTTGAGCCTCTGAATCCAGAGCCACCAGATGTCGCCCAACATAGCGCATTACCTTGTCTGTCAGTAAAGGTAACAATAGTATTATTAAAAGACGCATGAACGTGTACGATACCATCGGTTACAACACGTTTCGCTTTTTTTCTAACTTTTTGCTGCTTTGACTTATTTTGTGCCATCTTATTTTCCTACATGAAAAATCAATTACTGGTGCCTTTTCTACGACCTTTTCTAGTACGAGCATTTGTTTTCGTACGTTGTCCACGTAAAGGCAATCCTCGACGATGTCTTAAACCTCTGTAACAGCCGAGATCCATTAATCGTTTTATATTCATTGTTACAACCCGACGCAAATCACCTTCAACTGTTATTTTGGTGATTTCAATTCTTAAAGACTCTAATTGAGCGTCTGTTAATTGTGACACTTTCGCTGAAGGATCAATATCAACTGTTTTACATAATTTTAATGATGTAGTTTTTCCAATACCATATATTGCTGTTAAAGCGATTACCACATGTTTGTGATCAGGTATGTTAACTCCTGCAATACGAGCCATTAGCTTCTCCGAACGTTATTTTGTTCTGTCGAAAGGGACAGAAGAATACTATTTTTGTAAATCAAAATCAAGTAGATATTAACCTTGTCTTTGTTTATGTCGGGCATCTTTACAAATTACACGTATAGTGCCACTTCTTTTTATAATTTTGCAATTGCGACAAATTCGCTTTACTGATGCTCTTACTTTCATTCCTAACTCCGATAAAAATCATAGTAGACCAGGTAATTTCGTACCTTTAAAATTAGCCTTTTTCATTAAAGAATCATATTGCTGTGTCATTAGATGGGCCTGAATTTGAGCTACAAAATCCATAATAACAACTACGATAATCAGCAATGATGTACCACCAAAATAAAAAGGAACATGCCATGCATACATTAAAATCTGTGGCAATAAGCACACAAGAACCAAATAAATAGCACCAACCAATGTAAGCCGAGTCATAACCGAATCGATATACTTTGTGGTTTGCTCACCTGGTCTGATTCCTGGGATGTAAGCGCCAGATTTTTTTAAGTTTTCAGCTGTATCCTTAGGATTAAATACTAATGCAGCATAAAAGAAGGCAAAAAATAAAATTGCCGCTGCATATACAATTAAATACAAAGGTTGTCCAGGTGATAACGCCATTCCTACATCAGACAACCAGCCCATACCCTTAGTGTGTGAGAAGAACTGCGCGAGTGTAGCAGGTAGTAAAATGATACTGGAAGCAAAAATTGGGGGTATGACTCCAGACATATTTATTTTCAGTGGTAAATGGCTAGTCTGTGCTGCATAGACTTTCCTACCCTGAGTCCTTTGTGCGTAATTGACTCTGATGCGCCGTTGGGCACGCTCCATAAACACAACAAAACCAGTAACAACAACAACCACTACCGCGACAATGATCAGCGTAAGCGCTTGCATTTGTCCTTCCTTAACCTGTTGCAGTACCGATGCAATAGCTACAGGCATGCTAGATACAATTCCAGAGAAGATAATCAGAGAAATACCATTTCCAACACCCTTCTCTGTAATTTGTTCACCCAGCCACATCAAAAACATGGTACCTGTTACCAACGTAACTACAGCAGTAAAATAAAAAGAAAAATCTGGTTGTAAAGCAATCTGTTGTCCAGCTAACCATCGCGCCATTCCTAATGACTGAAATATAGACAGTATCAGAGTAAGGTAACGCGTATATTGGTTAATCTTTCTACGACCAGACTCACCCTCTTTTTTCAATTGCTCCAGTTTAGGAGAGACAACCGAGAATAGTTGTATGATAATGGAAGCAGAAATATAAGGCATAATCCCGATAGCGAAAACAGTAACACGAGACAAGGCGCCACCAGAAAACATATTAAAAAGGCCAAAGATTGTATTCTGTTGTTCATTAAAAAAGTTAGCTAATTTTGTTGGATCAAGTCCGGGAACAGGTATGTGTGCCCCTAATCGGTAAACTAAAATACCAATTATCACAAATATTAACCTTGATTTTAACTCGGCCAATCCACCACGAGATTGGCTGCCATTATGCTTTTGGTTTTTCATAGTCACTCTTCTATACTTCCGCCCAACCCTTCAATCGCTGAACGAGCGCCTTTAGTGACTCTTAAGCCTTTAATTTTAATGGCTTTAGTTAATTCACCAGAGAGGATAACTTTCACATCTCTTATACCACTAGTAATAAGGCCTGATTCACGTAATGTTTGCAAATCAATAATTTCGGCAGTAAGCTTTTCAAGTTCGCTTAAGCATACTTGATCGACTGTTTTTGCAACTCGAGATTTAAAACCCATCTTAGGAAGACGTCTTTGAATAGGCATTTGTCCGCCTTCAAAACCAACCTTATGGTATCCACCAGCTCTAGCTTTCTGACCTTTATGACCTTTACCACTAGTTTTACCTAGTCCTGAACCGATACCACGACCTAAACGTCTTTTAGGACGTCTTGAACCGGGATCCGGTGATAGTGAATTTAAATTCATTATACACTCTCCTCAACTAGCAGTAAGTAATCAATAGCATTAACAAGTCCACGAATCGCTGGTGTGTCATTATGCGATACACTGGAATTTGTTTTGCCTAAACCTAATTGTTTGGCAATTAATACATGCTTGGGTTTTCTGCCTATAATGCTCTTAACCAAGGTAATCTTAATTTTCTTTTCCATAATCAGTCCGCCATCACTTCTTCAACAGTTTTACCACGTTTGGCTGCTACGTAATCAGGAGTACCTATGTTGGTTAACCCACCAATCGTTGCGCGTACAATATTACTTGGGTTTGTAGAACCAATACTTTTTGCTAGAATATTTTGTACACCCAATACTTCAAGCACTGCTCTCATAGCGCCACCAGCAATAATACCTGTACCTTCACTTGCTGGCTTCATGAATACTTTTGAAGCACCAAAATTCCAGGTAATCTCATGATGAATTGTAGTTCCAGAAAGAGGAATATAAACCATATTCTTTTTAGCTTGATCCATCGCTTTCTGTATTGCGATTGGAACTTCCTTTGCCTTTCCTAACCCATAACCAATTCTTCCTTTCCCATCACCAACAACGACAAGGACAGAAAAGCTAAAAACACGACCACCCTTTACAACTTTAGCATTACGTCTAACTTGTACGAGTTTCTCTTGTAAGCCATCTGACTTAGCTGACTCTTCGAATGATGCCATAATCGTTCCTTAAAAATCTAATCCAGCTTCGCGAGCACCTTCAGCAAGGGCTTTCACTCGGCCATGATATCTGTAACCAGCACGATCAAATGCAACTTGGGTAATGCCCTTTTCACTGGCGCGTTTACCTAATAACTTACCAACTAAAGAGGCTTGGTCTACTTTGCATTTTCCGGATAAACTGCTTTTCAATTCTTTATCATTAGTTGAACACACAACTAATACTTTATCACCGAGTGTATCAGCTTGAACTATTTGAGAATAGATATGAACACCACTTCTATAAACAACTAATCTTGCTCTACCCGATTTACGAATTAAAGCCTTTGCTTTTAATCCACGTCTATTACGCGAGTTTTGCTTATTCATTTCTTATACCTTATTTCTTTTTCGCTTCTTTTCGAGCAATTACTTCGCCAGCATATCTTACACCTTTCCCTTTATAGGGTTCAGGTGGTCTAAATGCTCGTATTTCAGAAGCTACTTGTCCCAATAGCTGCTTATCAACACCTTTAAGCAGAATAGTAGTATTGTTAGGAGTCTCAACTGAAACACCAGGACGTAACACATATTCAATAGGATGTGAAAAACCTAGTGATAAAGTAATTGATTTTTCCTTGGCTTGTGCTCTGTAACCAACACCAACCAACTCAAGTGTCACAACAAATCCTTCAGTAACACCATGAACCATATTACTAACCAATGCTCTAGCTGTACCAGCCTGTGCCCACGCTTTGGGTTCATTCGTTGATGGAGCAAACTCTAACTGATTCGCTTCTTTATTCTTTGTTATACTGACTAACCGATTAATATTTTGGGTTAGTGTTCCTTTTGGCCCTTTAACAGTTATTGTTCCTTCCGCAAGTGCTACCTCAACATTTGCAGGATGAATAACTGGGGCTTTTGCTACTCTAGACATATCATTCCTCGCAAGTATTAAGCCACTTCACAAATGACTTCGCCACCAACACCTTTTAACTTTGCAGATATATGTGTCATTATACCTTTAGATGTAGATAATATTGCCACACCAAATCCAGGGATTGATGACAAATCTTTATATGATTTGTAAACTCTTAACCCGGGACGACTTATTCTTTTAATTAACTCAATAACTGGTCTACCGTGATAATATTTCAGTTTTAAAGTTATTGACTTAAGGTTGTTATCCAATGTTTCTACAAAGAAGTTTTCAATATAACCTTCTTCTTTTAAAACACGGGCAATTTCTTCTTTTAACTTAGAAGAAACTAATGTTATCTGCTGATGTTTCGCTTGTTGACCATTTCTAATTCTAGTCAGCATATCAGCAACTGGATCATGCATACTCACAATCGTTCTCCAATCAAAATAATTTACCAGCTCGATTTTCTTCCGCCGGGTACGTTGCCAATCATCAGCTGTTGTCTTAAACAAATTCTGCAAAGACTGAACTTACGATAAACAGCATGTGGTCTTCCACAAGATTGACATCGTGTACTATGGCGAACAGGATTTGAATTAACTGGTAATTTCGCTAGTTTTGCCTGACTATCCATAATAACCTGGAAATCATCAGATGATTTAATCAATTGTTTTAATTCGTTTCGGCGCTGTCTGTATTTAGCAACCAGTTTTCCACGCTTTAACTCTCTCACAAGCATTGATTTTTTAGCCACAATTTCACCCTTTTATTTTCTATCTCTATCTTTCAGTGGAAGATTAAATGCTTCTAATAAAGCTTTAGCTTCTTCGTTTGTTTTAGCACTTGTAGTAATACAAATGTCTAAACCTCTTATACCATCTGTTTTATCAAAATCAATTTCAGGAAATACGATTTGCTCTTGTATTCCCATACTGTAATTACCAGTACCATCAAAAGATTTGGGATTTAATCCACGAAAATCTCTAACACGAGGTAAAGTAACAGAAATCAATCGATCTAAAAACTCATACATGCGCTCACGTCTCAAAGTAACCTTACAACCAATAGGCCATCCTTCTCTGATCTTGAATCCAGCAAGCGATTTTTTTGCTTTAGTTACTACAGGTTTTTGACCAGAAATTAGAGTCATATCTTCAACAGCATGATTCATTACTTTCTTGTCACCAACAGCTTCTCCAACGCCCATATTTAAAGTAATTTTTAATACTTTAGGTACTTCCATAACGCTGGAATAGTTGAACTGTTTCATCATCTTATTGACAACGTCTTTATTGTAAAATTCTTTAAGTCTAGCCATTTCAATCACCTAATTAAACACGGTCAATAATTTCATCATTAGATTTAAAGTATCTGACTTTTTTACTAACGCCATCATTTTCTAGATACTTAAAGCCAACTTTATCCGCTTTTTTAGTAATAGGATTATAATGAGCAACATTTGAAACATGAAGTGGAGCTTCACGAGTAATAATTCCACCTTTGTTTTCAGGTTGCTGTGGGTTCCCCTTGACATGTTTTTTAATCAAGTTTCCACCTTCAACAACAACACGCTCATCTTCAACCCGCAGGATTTTACCTACATGACCTTTACTTTTACCGGCGGTAATAATTACTTCATCGCCTGTTTTAATGCGTTTCATATTTAATCCTTCTCACAAAACTTCAGCAGCCAGAGATATTATCTTCATAAATCTCTCTCGTAGCTCGCGAGTAACGGGGCCAAATATACGAGTACCAATTGGCTCGTTTTGGTTATTTAAAAGTACAGCTGCATTTCCGTCAAAACGTATTAAAGATCCATCGTCTCTTCTCACGCCTTGTGCTGTTCGCACAACAACGGCTTTCATTACAGCACCTTTTTTTACTTTACTTCTAGGAATGGCATCTTTAATACTTACTTTGATAACATCACCAACACGAGCATACCGTCTGTGGGACCCACCAAGTACTTTAATACACATTACCTTTCGTGCTCCGCTGTTGTCAGCCACTTCGAGCACTGTCTGCATTTGGATCATTTTATTCTCCAGCTCTAATTTCGACCAGAAAAAGGTTGCTGATTATATCAGGCCTTTTAGGGTTTTGAAAGTAAATCAACACAGTTGATTAAGAAATTACTTCGACTAATACCCAACTTTTCGTTTTAGAGAGTGGTCTTGATTCACGGACTTTAACAGTATTGCCAATTTCGCAAACCTGATTCTCATCATGAGCATGAATTTTAGTTCTTCGCTTCATGATTTTTCCATACTTGGGATGTTTTACAGTACGTTCAATCATCACAACTATAGTTTTATCCATTTTATCGCTAACTACTTTTCCAACCATTGTCCTGGCATTTGATTCACTAGTAGACATGTCAATTACCTGCCTTTTCAGTCAACATTGTTTTTACTCTTGCCACTGATTTACGCACCATAGTGATGAGATGTGTTTTATCTAGTGAGCCACTTGCTTTTTTCATTCGTAAATTAAATTGTTCTTTACGTAATGAAAGCAATTCAGTTTGCAATTCCTCTGTTGTCAAATTGCGTAATTCATCTATCTTTTTCATTACATTACCGTCCGTTCTTCAAACATTACTTTGAAAGGAAGCTTTGCTTTAGCAAGGTCAAATGCTTCTATAGCAAGTTCTCTTGATACACCTTCCATTTCGAATAAAACCTTTCCAGGCTGTATTTGCGCAACCCAATATTCAACACTACCTTTACCTTTACCTTGCCTTACTTCCAATGGCTTTTGTGTAATAGGTTTGTCTGGAAATACTCGGATCCAAATTTTACCACCACGTTTAATGTGACGAGTCATCGCACGTCGAGCTGCTTCGATTTGTCGGGCAGTTAAACGACCGCGTTCTAATGCTTTAAGACCAAATTGTCCGAAACTGATTGAACTACCGCGTAACGCTAGACCTCTATTACGCCCTTTCATTTGTTTGCGGTATTTAGTACGCTTTGGTTGTAACATGATTCTTAATCCTCACTCACTGGGCGCTGTCTGACAATCTTTTCTTTTGCGGGAGAATTTCGCCCTTGAAGATCCAGACTTTTACACCAATAATTCCGTAGGTAGTTTTAGATTCCGCAGTACCGTAATCGATATCAGCTCTAAAAGTATGCAAGGGAACACGTCCTTCGCGATACCATTCGCTTCGTGCAATCTCTGCACCACCTAAACGACCACTAACGCAAATCTTTATACCTTTAGCTCCTGATTTTAAAGCAGAAGTAACAGCTCGCTTCATAGCTCTACGGAACATAACCCTCTGTTCCAATTGCTGTGCGACACTTTCGGCCACAAGAGTAGAATCCAGCTCTGGCTTTTTAACTTCTTCAATATTCAGATGAACAGGAACACCTAATTTCGCTGAAATCTCTTTCCTTAAGGTCTCAATACCACCGCCTTTTTTACCAATAATAACACCAGGCCTAGCTGTTTGAATGGTAACTACAGCATTATTGGCAGGACGCTCAATTAAGATCTTGCTAACAGCTGCTGACATCAGTTTCTTCTTTAATTCGTTACGCAATTTAATGTCTTGAATTAAAAATTCAGCATAACGTTTACCAGCGAACCACTTAGAGTTCCAATCTTTAATAATTCCAAGGCGTATGCCTATTGGATTAACTTTTTGTCCCATTGCTATTCCTCGTCAGACACTTTAATAGTGATATGGCAGGTACGTTTGCAAATTCGATTTGCTCGACCCTTAGCTCTGGGACTAATGCGTTTTAAAGTTGCAGCTTCGTCAACGCATACCATACCCACTTTCAGATCATCAATATCTGCACCATTATTATTTTCAGCATTAGCAATTGCTGACTCTAATAATTTAAGCATTAATTGAGCACCTTTTTTTGGTGTAAACTTGAGGACATCAAGTGCACCAGATACGTTCATATTTCGTATCATATCGGCTACCAATCTGCCTTTTTGAGCAGATAAAGGAGCACCTTTTAACTTAGCTGTAACTTCCATCGTATCCTCTTACTTGCCTTTAGCTTTTCTGTCACCAGAATGGCCTTTGAATGTACGAGTCATGGCAAACTCACCTAGTTTATGACCAACCATATTATCTGTAATATATACAGGAACGTGATCCTTGCCGTTATGAACAGCAATAGTTAAATCAATCATTTCAGGAACGATTGTTGAACGTCTAGACCAAGTTTTAATTGGTTTTTTTGATTTTGTTTCAATTGCAGCTATAACTTTGCTGATCAAATGATGGTCGATAAATGGACCTTTTCTTATAGAACGAGCCACTTGATATCCTCTCAATAATTATTTCTTTTTACGACGTCTGACAATAAAACTATCAGTACGCTTATTACTTCTGGTTTTATATCCCTTAGTAGGTACTCCCCAAGGCGATACAGGATGTCTTCCGCCAGAAGTTCGACCTTCACCACCACCATGTGGGTGATCAACAGGGTTCATCGCAACCCCTCGAACTGTTGGGCGTATACCTCTCCAACGTTTAGCACCTGCTTTTCCTAATGAACGTAGACTATGTTCACTATTACTTACTTCGCCAATAACAGCACGACATAATACATGAATTTTACGCATTTCACCTGAACGTAAACGTAAGGTTGCATAAACACCTTCTTTAGCGACAAGCTGTCCACTACATCCAGCGCTACGTAGCATTTGAGCGCCTTTACCTGCTTTCATTTCAACGCAGTGAATAGTTGTACCTACAGGTATATTTTTTAGGGGCAAACAATTACCTACACTAATAGGTGAGTCCGCGCCAGATACAACAGTTGCGCCTACTTCTAAATTAGCAGGAGCTATAATATATCTTTTTTCGCCATCTATATAGGTAATTAAGGCAATCAAAGCGGTTCGGTTTGGATCATATTCTAAACGCTCAACCTTTCCTGAAATACCATCTTTATCACGTTTGAAATCAACTAAACGATATTTTTGACGTTGTCCGCCTCCAATATGTCTTACCGTGATCCGACCATGATTATTTCGGCCACCTGTTTTTTTTAGCTTCTCAACTAAAGAAGCAAGTGGTTTTCCTTTATGGATATTGTGATGAACAACGCGAATTTCGCCACGTTTACCAGGCGAAGTCGGTTTAGATTTTAATAGTGCCATCTTAATCTGCCTTATTCGGTAACTGTAAAGTCAATATCTTGATCAGCATGAAGTGATACAAAGGCCTTTTTCCAGTCACTACGCTTACCGCTAGTCTGTTTAAAGCGCTTTGCTTTACCCTTCACATTGATTATTGAGACATTTTTAACTTTTACATTGAAAATATGCTCTACAGCCATTTTAATTTCAGTTTTAGTTGCAGTTTTCAGTACTTTGAAAGTGAACTGTTTAAACTTATCGGCCATAACAGTAGCCTTTTCAGAAGTATGTGGCTCACGTAGAACCATCATCAATCTCTCAGCATTCATTGTAACTGTTCCTCAATTTTTTTAATTGCAGCTTCTGTAACAACAACTTTTTCAAATCTGAGTAAGGAAACAGGATCTATAGTTGTAACATCACAGATATCGTAATTAATTAAGTTTCTTGAACCTAAATATTCACTTTCTCCAACTTCATTCATTATGATCAATGCATTTTTAATATTCATTTGATTCATTTTGTTAATAAAGTCTTTTGTTTTATGGCTATCACATTGGAAATCACTAACGACTACCAGGTTGCCAGTACGACAAAGTTCGGAGATTATACTACGTAATGCACGTTTGTACATTTTTTTATTAAGTTTTTGTGAGTAATCTCGCTTTTTAGATGCGAATGTTACACCACCACTGCGCCATATAGGGCTTCGAATTGTCCCAGCGCGAGCACGACCAGTTCCTTTTTGATTCCAAGGCTTCTTGCCACCACCTCTGACTTCAGCGCGAGTCTTTTGAGCGCTGTTGCCGCTTCGAGCATTGTTCATATAAGTTACAACAGCTTGATGTACAAGACCTTCGTTGTAAGCATAAGCAAAAACATCTTTATTCAGTTGTAATTGCGCTTTAGTATCAATAGTAGTAATTTCCATCACTCACCTCTTGCTTGCTTTTTAGCTGCAGGCTTGACTTCTATACGTGTTCCAGGAGCACCTGGAATAGCACCTTTGATTAGAAGCAAGTTTCTTTCAGCATCAACCCGCACAAGTTCAAGTGTTTGAACTGTACAACGGACATTACCCATATGGCCAGCCATTTTTTTGCCTTTAAATACACGTCCAGGAGTTTGGTTTTGACCTATAGATCCAGGAACTCGATGTGATCTCGAATTACCATGGGTAGCATCTTGTGTTCTAAAATTATATCTCTTTACGGTTCCAGCAAAGCCTTTACCTTTACTCACTCCAGATACATCAACGTGTTGCCCGGCAGTAAATACGTCAGCAACAGAGAGAACTTGTCCTAATTGAAATGCATCTTCAGAATCAATTCTAAATTCCATTTGCAAATCACCAGCTTCAATTTCAGCTTTTGCAAAGTGACCGGCCTGAGGCTTGCTTACTTTGTTAGCTTTTTTTGTTCCGCCAGTTAATTGAACAGCTGAATAACCATCGTTTTCAGCAGTTTTGATCTGCGAAACACGATTTGGGTGTATTTCAACTACAGATACAGGAACCGAAACTCCTTCTGCTGTGAAAACACGCGTCATACCGATTTTACGGCCTAATAAACCGATCATCATTGTAACACCTCTTTAATATCCTTCACCCTAACATTTAGTCATCAAGGCTAATCTGAACATCAACTCCAGCAGCCAGATCCAATTTCATCAATGCATCTACTGTTTTTTCAGTTGGATGAACAATAACGACCAGGCGTTTATGAGTACGTAATTCGTATTGATCACGAGCATCTTTATTAACATGCGGTGATGTCAATACGGTAAATTTTTCTTTGCGAATTGGCAATGGTATTGGGCCACGAATTTGGGCGCCAGTACGTTTTGCTGTTTCTACAATTTCTCTTGTAGATAAATCAATTAATCGATGATCAAATGACTTTAATCTTATTTTAATATTTTGATTGCTACTCATTATAATTACTCAATTATTTTAGCGACAACACCGGCGCCTACAGTACGGCCACCTTCCCGAATTGCGAAACGTAACCCTTCAGTCATCGCGATTGGTGCATGCAGATTGACAACGAGCTGTACGTTATCTCCAGGCATTACCATTTCAATTCCTTCAGGTAAATCACAAGTACCTGTTACGTCTGTTGTTCTGAAATAGAATTGTGGACGATAACCATTGAAAAATGGA
>JAUXYG010000085.1 GCA_030694525.1 Legionella sp.
ATCTTCTAGTGTTTTTTGTTTTGAAATGTCATTTAATAACCAAAGCGATAAATGTTTGTCATAAGAAATGGCGGCACCACTAATATCAATCCAAATCCTACTGCCATCGACTTTCTTCATTTCAAATTGTGTACGGTAGGGTTTACCTACTTTTAGTGGGTATGCGTCTCGTCCTACAGTGTCGAACATTTTCTCATCGGCAAATAGCATCTTGGTTGATGACCCTAATAACATTGACGGTGGGTAGCCAAGAATCCGACTGACTGCTGTGTTACACCAAACAATTTTTCGGTCTTTGAGCATCATGCCGCCAATCATTTCGTTATCTAGAATGATGCTAATTTCTTCAATATGTCGATGTAACCTAGAAATGAAGAAGCCGACAAGGCCTGAGGTAATTGAGAAAAATATGAGTGAAGAATACGTAGTGGCATCGATAGAGAATTGATGATAAGGGGGAATGAAGTAATAAGCGCCAGCAAGTCCTGCACATAACGCTACTAATAGGCCTAGGTATGCACCACAGAAGTAAAAGCTCAATATAATGGCTGGATAAAATGTGACAAAAGGGCCACCACCACTTTGAGGTAATAAGGTGAAACGGAAAGCAAGTGCGAGCGAGAATAGCAGCAGCGCTAACGCAAACCGGTAACGTAGATCTAGTTTCTTATGTGAGAAGTTTAATTTGAGCATGAATGTAAAGTTTATCGCTAACCATCATTTACATATTTAATTTTACTATATAGCGATATGTTATCGTTCAATATACTATTAAAGAAATTAAAGTCTAAAGTAAAGTTCAATATTTAACTAAGTACTAAACAAGCTATCTGTTTGTATGTTAGTTAAAGAATATGGAGTTAACCAATTCACAGGCGCAATGTGGCCGCTTGCTCAGGTGTAGATTGATGATTGGTGCCAGCAGAAAATTGAATGAAAACTTTATTTAGTTGCTACAACTGATTGAATAAGTTCAATGGTCATAGTTTAGTAAAAGGAATTGAGATGAAAGCAGTAGGACTTACCCGATATTTAAGTATTGATCATCCAGAGTCGCTCCTAGATTATGAGCTACCCATTCCCGAAGTCAGTGGCAAAGATCTGCTGGTGCGTGTTCATGCTATTGCGGTTAATCCTATTGATACCAAGGTACGCCAACCAAAAGATAAAGTTGAGCTAAATCCAAAGATTCTTGGTTGGGATGCTGCAGGAGAGGTGGTTAAAATAGGGCAGGATTGCACTCTATTTAAACCCGGAGATAAGGTGTTTTATGCAGGAGAAATCACGCGCTCTGGTTCTAATGCTGAGTATCAATTGATTGATGAACGTATTGTTGGGCATATGCCAAAAAGTTTAAGCTAT
>JAUXYG010000088.1 GCA_030694525.1 Legionella sp.
GTGAAATTGCCGTAGGAGCTCAGGCTGCGGTGGTTTTCGTTAATTACACTCTTGCTCCAGAAGCACAATACCCAACTCAGATTGAAGAGGCATTTGCCGCAACGCAATACATCGCCGAGCATGGTAAAAAATTTAATCTGGATACATCCCATTTGGTTGTGGCAGGCGATAGTGTCGGTGGAAACATGACCATTGCCATGACCTTGCTTGCGAAAGAAAGAGGTGGACCAAAAATTAATTTTCAAATATTAATTTATCCGGTAACCGATGCTAATTTTGATAATGCTTCCTATAAAGAATTTGCTGAAGGTCCCTGGTTAACCAAAAAAGCAATGGAATGGTTTTGGGATAAATACTTGCCCAGTAAGGAGAAGCGTAAAGAAATTACTGCAAGCCCCTTACAAGCAACGGTGGAACAATTAAAAGGGTTGCCACCCGCTTTGGTTATTAATGGGGAATGTGATGTGTTAAGGGATGAAGGTGAAGCTTATGCGCATAAATTAAATGCTGCAGGGGTGAAAGTTACCGCAATACGTCATCAAGGCACTATTCATGATTTTTTAATGCTCAATGACATTGCTGATACCCCGGCCAGTAAAAATGCTGTGGCAACCATTCTTTTTCATTTGAAAAAATTGTTTGCGGCAAAATCATAACCTCTCTATAACCTTTGGAAGCCTGGGTGCCGTAGATTCAATCCGGCACTTTGGCATAATTAATTAAAGGGTAATGATATGAGCCTTAAGGAATATGATAAAAAAAGAAACTTTAAGAAATCATCAGAACCTAAGGGCATAGTTTCTCATCAATATCATCATTTATTTGTCATTCAAAAACACGCAGCGAGTCATTTACATTATGATTTTCGCCTCGAATTAAATGGGGTTTTATTAAGTTGGGCTGTTCCCAAGGGCCCTTGTTATGACCCCACAGTAAAAAGGCTGGCGGTTCATGTAGAAGATCATCCTGTAGCTTATGGTTTTTTTGAAGGTATCATTCCTAAAGGGGAATACGGCGGAGGTACCGTGATGCTGTGGGATAAAGGAGTGTGGAACCCTTTAGATGAAGATCCCGCAAAAGCCTATCAAAAAGGACATTTACGTTTTGAATTACTGGCAGAGAAATTAAAAGGTCGTTGGGATTTGGTGCGGTTTAAAGAGGATAAAAACTGGTTCCTGATTAAATACAGAGATGAGTTCGCCCAACCCCTGACAGATTATGATGTTACCTTGGCAAAGCCTGATAGTGTGGCCAGCAAAAAATCCATGGATGATATTACGAAATACCATGATTTTGCATGGACGACTCAAGGTGCCTCGACATCGAAAAAAAAAATCCGAATAAATAAACTAAAATTACCAATGCCGTTACCAATCGCTCCACTTCCTGATTTTTATCCCCCTCAACTAGCCACCTTAATGGATAAGGCGCCAGGTGGCGATGAGTGGTTGCATGAAATAAAACTGGATGGATATCGCATTCTATCCTTCATCAATGGTGACGAAATTATTTTAAAGTCACGCAATAATAAAGACTGGACCATTCAGTTTTCTTCTATTGCTGACTCCCTAAAGGAGCTCGCATTACCAAAAGCTATTTTTGATGGCGAGGTCGTTTTATTAAATAAGGAAGGAAAATCGGATTTTCAATTATTGCAAAACTCTTTAAACCAGAATGATCTTCCTTTTATTTATTATATTTTTGATTTCCTTTATTACGATAAATATGAGTTACGATCGTTACCTTTACTAGAACGTAAATCTCTATTACAGACTTTGTTGAAGGATCAAAAAGGTAGTCTGCGTTATAGTGATCATATCATATCAAATGGTCCCGAGATTTTTAAAAATGCGTGTGAATTAGGCTTGGAAGGGATTATTTCCAAACGAATAGACAGCACGTACAGTTCTCAACGGAATAAGTCCTGGTTAAAAATCAAGTGTGTGTCCCGTCAGGAGTTTATCATTTGTGGGTACACCCCTCCGCAGGGAGGACGTGACTATTTTGGCGCATTATTGCTAGGAGTTTATAACGCGGAAGGACAGCTGAAATATGCTGGTAATGTTGGTACTGGTTTTACGCAAGCCTCACTGTTGGAGTTATTTAATAAATTACAAAAACATCGAATTTCAAAAAGTCCATTTGCAACAAAAGTTCCTGCAAGCTCCAAAATAAGTTGGGTAGATCCCGTTTTAGTAGCTGAGGTGGAATTCACTCAATGGACGACAGAAGGACATCTACGACATCCTAGTTTTAAAGGGTTACGGCTTGATAAGCCTGCCAAAAATGTTAAAAGAGAAGAAGAACTATCGATAACTCGGATTAGTAAGCCGGATAAAATCAAGGATAAAAACATGGTTACTCCAAAAAAATTGGGGTCTTCATTTAAAATAACTCATCCTGAAAAAATAATTTATCCAGAAGATGGATTAACGAAAAAGGATCTGCTTATTTATTATGAGGCCATAGCTGAGTGGATGTTACCTTATGTCACGAATAGACCCCTGTCCCTTGTGAGATGTCCCGATGATTACAAAAAGTGTTTCTTCCAACGCCATCACACTAAATCTGTACCCTCTGCTTTAAAGCCGGTTTCAATTGAAATGAAGGAAGGCAAAGAGACGTATATTTATCTTGATGATAAAGAGGGCTTGTTGAGCCTGGTGCAGATGGGGGTGTTGGAAATTCATCCCTGGGGTTGTCTGATTACGGATATTGAAAAACCGGATTTTATCGTTATTGATTTAGATCCTGCTCCTGAGCTTAAATGGAACGATGTGGTTGCTGGTGCCAAGGAGGTGAGGCATCATTTAACTCAATATAAGCTGACTTCATTTGTTAAAACAACGGGCGGTAAAGGGTTGCATGTCGTGGTTCCGATAAAGCCTGAATACACTTGGGATGAAGTTAAAAATTTCATCCATGTATTTGTAGGATTTTTAGAGCAACTACACCCGGATAAATATGTCAGCAATATGGCTAAAAAGAAACGTACTGGCAAAATTTTTATTGATTATTTACGTAATCAAAGGGGAGCAACAGCTATCGGGGTTTATTCTTCCCGCGCCCGCCCTCATGCGCCTGTTTCAGCACCAATTCATTGGGATGAATTAAGTGATAATAAAAAAGACACCGATTTTACCATTCTTACATTACCTGATAGATTAAAAAGCTTAAAAAAAGACCCATGGGAGGATTATTGGCAGATCACGCAATCATTACATCTGGATAAATTGTGATTTTTGCGCTCCATATTTAAATTACAAAAAGAATAAGAGGTTTTTTTTATCATTTAATTCCCATGCACGCTCAAGCCTATTGCCTGATTCATTAGAATACTTCATAGCCTAATTAAATCGCTCCATTTAGTGACAACCCAAGCCTCATGTACTATACATAACAAATGTGTAAAATTTTTGATCAGCTGTAATTCGATGTGAGTTGTTATGATTAAACCTGATTTTTCATCAATAATAGATATTTTAAGGAAGAATACACTAGATACACCTGAGAAATTGACCCTCACGTTTCTTAAACCACATGGAGAGGTGCACTTAACGAATCAAATGCTTCTTAATCAGGCAGAGCTTTTGGCGTCGCGACTCATATCACTTGCAGAGCCAGGATCACGTGCCATTATTCTTTTACAATCCAGTGAAGATTATGTAATCAGTTTTTTAGGTTGTCTCATTGCGGGGTGTGTTGCTGTACCTGCATATCCTCCGACTAACAATCGCCATAACATCAGATTATTTTCTATAATCAAAGATGCTTGTGTGCAGGTAATCATTACCACGAAAGCGGTTAGAGAACGATATAACTTTAATGAAAAGCAAGGAGTAAAAGTTCTTGCTATTGATGAGAAAGAAATCCCATCGTTGTCAAATAATTTTCCTGACATCTCCGGGGATCACTTGGCATTTCTCCAGTACACCTCGGGCTCAACCGGAGCTCCTAAGGGAGTAATGGTGAGTCACGGTAACATTATTGCTAACACCAGAATATTGGACGCTTTTAGCGAAGGCAAAGTGAATACGACCTGCTTTTGGATTCCTCCATTTCATGATATGGGTTTAATTGGTGGTATTCTTTATCCGTTATTGTATAACAAACATTGTATCCTGATGCATCCTGCCGAGTTTCTAAAAAATCCATTTTATTGGCTGAAAGCAGTAAGTGATTATAAAGTGAACAGTTCCGCTGCACCGAATTATGGGTATGAGTTTTGTTTGAAATCAATAACTGAAACTGAAAAAAAGAAATTGGATTTGAGTCATTGGATTCTTGCTATAAATGGATCAGAGCCAGTTAACAATCTCACTTTAAATAAATTCAAGGAGTCATTTAAAGAATGCGGCTTTCGTGCAGAAATGTTTTGTCCATCGTATGGTATGGCGGAAACAACGTTGTTTATTTCTGGCAAGAAATTAGGTTCAAAAATCACTGAACGAAACTTTGATAAAAAAGCATTGCAAGAGAATAGGGTTAAAGTGAGTGCAGATCCTGTCAATAGCTCTTGTTTGGTAGGCTGCGGCATCCCCGACTCATCTTACGATCTGAAAATTATCGATCCTGATAGCCATGTGATTTTACCTGTTAATACTATTGGTGAAATCGTGATAAATGGCTCAAGCGTGGCTCAAGGGTATTGGGGCAAACCAGAACTAACTCATCAGGTTTTTAAATTGAAGTTATCTTCCTCGGATAAACATTTTTTACGTACTGGAGATTTAGGTTTTTTAGATGAACACGGAGAGCTTTTTATAACTGGTCGCTTAAAAGATATGATCGTTATCCGCGGACAAAATCTTTATCCGCAAGATATTGAGCAATCTCTTGATGATTGTCATCCTATGCTTATTGCACAAGGAAATGCAGCGTTTTTGATCGAATATAAGGATAACAAAGATACTGTGCCTCAATTAATTATTGTGCAAGAAATTCATCGTCACGCCAAAGACTATGAATCAATTTTTACCGCAATTCTTAATCGATGTTCGGAAGAATTACCTTTATTACCCAGTCAGATTGTTTTGATTAGGCAAGGAACATTACCTAAGACTTCAAGTGGTAAAGTGCAACGGCATGCCTGCCGTGATGAGTTTCTTCATGATGAGCTGAGAGTCATAAAAAAGTGGCAACAAAAAATAGAGCAGAATGTAAGCTTTGAAAATTTACCCCCTTTAGCACTCAACGATAAAAGCAGCCTTATATTATGGATGCAAGAGTGGTTTGCTCACCGTTTTTCGGTTCCGAAAGAAGAGATTAATCCCATTAAAAATTTTAATTTTTATGGAGTGGATTCGGTTACTGCTGTTCAGTTCACGGCAGCTCTGGGGCAACAAATTAATCGTGAGGTCGATCCGGGTTTATTATGGTCTTATACAACGATTGCAGACCTTGCTGATTATTTATTTTCAAGTGATCATGCGATACAAAAAAGTGAAGCTATCCCCAGTGAAAATGCGTTCGAGCCTATAGCAATAGTAGGCATGAGTTGTCGCTTTCCTGGAGGGAGTAATAATCCACAACAATTTTGGGATTTACTTCAAGAAGCTAAGGATGGGGTTACTAAAGTGCCATCCAGTCGTTGGGATCATAATATTTTTAATGACAAGCTCAGTCCTTATGGTGGATTTATTGATAATGTCGATCAATTTGATGCTTCATTATTTGATATCAAAAATTATGAAGCAGAATCAATGGATCCTCAACATCGTTTTTTATTAGAGGTTACTTGGCAGGCTCTTGAGGATGCTGGAATATCTCCGTTATCATTAAATGACTCAAAAACGGGAATTTTTATTGGTATCTCATCCAATGATTACAGTCATTTAGGTGATGGGGATTCGGAACATAATACCAATGCTTTTTATGGTCTTGGTAATGCCCATAGTGCCGCGGCAGGCCGAATCGCCTATTTTTTAGGAACCAAAGGAGAAGCACTCGCAATAGATACCGCATGTTCTTCTTCACTGGTTGCCTTGGTAAAAGGCTGTCAGGATTTACAAAATCGTCAATGTGACATGGCTATAATTGGGGCGGTGAATCATATCCTTTCTCCATCACTGAGTGTTAGTTTCGCTAACGCGGGTATGCTTTCAACCAAAGGTCGTTGTCAGGTTTTTGATGCCGATGCTGACGGATATGTTCGTAGTGAGGGTTGTGGTGTTGTTATTCTCAAAAATTTAAAAGACGCAGAAGAGAATGGGGATAGAATATTAGCTGTAATCCGCAGTGCTGTGGTTAACAGTGATGGGCATAGTAATGGCATAACCGCTCCTAACCCGGAATCGCAAAAATCATTGATTAAGCAGGCTCTAAGTGTAGCATCTCTCGAACCGGACGAAGTGGATTATATCGAAGCCCATGGGACTGGAACTATTTTGGGTGATCCCATTGAGTTTAATGCCCTAAAAGATATTTTTGCTACCGGGAAAAGAACGAAACCATTAGTTATCGGCGCTGTTAAAAGTAACATTGGCCATTTAGAGGCAGCAGCAGGCATGGCTGGTATTATTAAAGTGATACTCATGTTACAACACAATAAAATACCTGGTAATTTACACGTGAATCAGGTAAATCCACTTATTGACTTATCGAGTATCCCCGCGCAAATACCTACCCAACTCCAAACTTGGCAGCCCGATTCTACTAGTATAAGAAAGGCGGGGATTAGTTCATTTGGTTTTACAGGTACCAATGCACATATTATTGTTAGCGATTATAACCCCAAAATGGCGAACATTTTAGAAAGGGTAAGGCCTGTGCATCTGTTTGCTTTATCAGCTCATTCTCCAGTCGCTTTACAGGAGCAAAGAAAAAAATTTCTTAAATTTATTCAACACAATCAATCATTATCTATTAGCCAATTGTGTCACTCCACAAATGTAAGCCGAAGTGGTTTATCATATCGCCTTGGCGTCTTGGCAAAAACAATACCTGACTTGATACGCCAATTGAATGAATGGTCTCCTCCCCCAACCTTAACCATGATCAATCACAGAGTGGTTTTTCTTTTTTCAGGCCAAGGATCGCCATACTCTCAAAAGGGATGGGAGTTATATGAAAATCATCCTGTATTTAAAAAGGCAGTTGATTTCTGTTTTTCTTTTTTAGATGCAGAGCTTCTATCTTTGAAGAAGATGCTATTTGACCCTCAAAAACAGGAACGATTAAACCATGCTCAATACATCCAATTATCTCTGTTTATCCTTGAGTATTCACTTGCAACTTTATGGAGGAGTGTTGGTATCGAGCCTTGGGCAGTAATTGGGCATGATGTCGGAGAATATGTTGCAGCAACCATTGCCGGAATTTTAACCCTGGAGCAGGCTTTAAAGTTGGTGCTGGCAAGATCAAAGCTGATGCACGCGAAGCTTAAAACCATGGAGCTTCCTCGTGTTCATGCAATAAAATCTGAATTGTTGCAGTCGGAGATCGGTTCGTTTATAGAAATTGCGGAGCAAATCGAATATTCCAAGCCATCGCTGGTCTTCATTTCTAATGTTACTGGTAAACCTCAGGAGCAGGTTGATAAAGATTATTGGGTGAATCATCTAATCAATACGGTACCATTTAGCTCAGGTATTGACTATTTAATCCAGGAGCAACCTGGCGCTTTTATTGAGATAGGTTCAGAGCCTGTTTTATTACACTATGCTCAATCACAACATCCGGAACCAGAAAAAATTCTATGGCTTCCTTCATTACAAAAACACGATGACTATTGGAGCATTTTTTCAAAAGGTTTATGTGAGTTATATACAAGAGGATATCCAGTAAATTGGAATCTTTTTGATAAACCGTTCCATATTAAGCATTGTAACCAATCTTTGCCAGAGTATAGTTTTCAGCATCAGTCATTTTGGTTAAAACATGGTGATAAAAAGGATTCTTGCTCGATAAAGCAATCGGTTGATGCATTTACTTATTCATTAAAATGGAAAAAAATCAAAGAAATTTCCGGTGAAAAGAACTATCAACCCGGGATGCATTTAATATTTTTAAACTCCGGGTCAAAATATTTAAAGTTGGCCCAAAATCTGGTGAACAATTCAGATCAGTTAATTCTTGTTCAACCAGGTCATGAATATAAGGAGCTTGGTAGCTCTATTACTATTAATCCCATGAATTCAGAACATTTTTATAAACTGATTTCCCTAATATCCCCTGACACGCAGATTTTCTATTTATGGGGCTTGAATCAAAAGGCGCAAGACTTTGACGCAAATTATTTTGAAATGTGTCATGCAAGTGCAGGCTTACTTCATTTAACTCAGGCATTAACTGACAACAAGCATAAGAATAATGTATATGTCGTCACTCAGGGCGCTACCTCTTTAACAAAAAAGAGCCAATTGATTGGGAGTCCACTTATTGGAATGGGTAAAACATTTATTACCGAATTTCCAGAACTATGTTATCAACATATCGATTTTGATTCAGAGATCATGATTAATAAAATGGCCGAATACCTTCTGGAGCTGCCTCACTCCAATTTGAAATCCCCATTTATCACGATAACTGTGGATGGCATATTTGAGCCTTATCTCCAACATACGCCGGTTAATCACTCCTCTGCGGCTTTAGTAAATGAAGGCACCTTTATTATCACGGGGGGAATGGGTGGATTAGGTTTCAGGCTGTGTCACGATTTAATTAGGCAGGGAGTTAAAAGCATTGTTTTATTAGGAAGACGGCATTTTGATGAGGATATGCAAAGTAAGTTGAATGAATTACAAAAAAGCAGCAAAGATGTCGTAATCTGTTACAAGGAAGTGGATATTAGCAATAAGAAAAAATTATCGGATACACTACTAACTATTCAGGCGACGATGCTCCCTATCAACGCAATTTTTCATGCTGCAGGCGTATTACAGGATAGAATGTGGCCTCATCTTCGCTGGGATGATTTTGAAACAGTCTATCGATCCAAAATAATCGGCTCTATTAATTTGCACGAATTATCTATCGATTTAAATCTGGAACTTAACTATTTTGTCTTATTTTCTTCTATAAGTTCTCTAATAGGTCCTGCAGGTCAAGGAAATTATTCTGCTGCTAATGGATTTCTTGATGCCTTGGCTCATCTAAGAAAACAACGAGGATTACCCGCGTTAAGCATTAATTTTGGCCCATGGAAGCAATTGGGTATGACACAATCTTATACGGACCTATCTGTTTATGGTATCGACTCTATTGATGAAAAGCATGGTTTAAGTGCAATTGAGATCATGATTGGAACTGGTCACTCCCAATTATGTTATCTTCCAAATCATATAAAAACAGAACATTTAAAGTATTTTTCTGACTACCAAAAAAGAATGTTATCGGGTCTAATTCAAGAAAGTGACGAAACGCTAAATCAGGAGAATTTCTTAAATAGAGAAGAAACGGTGTTTTTAAAGCAATTAAAAAATAGTTCTAAAGAAGAAAGTCTGCAATTATTGACTGATTTTTTTGAAACCAACATCAATTCTCTTTTGAGAACAGAACATCAGGATGGTCTTCGTCATAAAACACTGGCTGAGCTGGGCATGGATTCCATTTTGGCCAATGAGTTGCTGTTTATTTTAAAGCGCCAGTTGCCTCTAGGTGCCGTGAACGCGCGAACATTGTTATTTGAGAATCGCTCGGTTGATAATATTGCTCACGTGCTGAACGATGAAATTCACAATAGCTTGTATCACAAAGAGATGACTGTCTCACCTAAACTTCCAATAACGTTAAACCAATGTGTTCCATTAGTGCCTCACCAAGCCGAAATGATGCAATACATTGATTCATATCCCTTTAGCACAGCCTATAACTTACCCGCATTCATTAAAATTGATGAGATTTTGGATGTTAAAAAAATCACTAAAGCTATCGAACATGTAATTGAGAGAAATGAACTGTTAAAAGCCGCCATTTTAAAGGTTTACGGACAATATTATTATTGTGTTGAGGAAAAGGTTCCTTTTTCTCCTCATTGTTTTTCAATCACAGAGCAAGAACTTAATAACCATCTCACATTAGCCTATCAAAAGCGAATTGATTTGGATGCCCCTCCCTTATTTAATTGCAATCTGTTTTATGTGGATAATAAATACACGGTTATGGCTTTTGTGTTTCATCATGTAGTTGCCGATGGTGCATCAATTTATTACTTCCTTCAGGACTTATTTGAATGCTTAAACAATTCCAGCCAGCGCTTAGACAAACAAAGAGAACAATTTAGTAGTTATGTAAATTGGCTGTTTCAACATGTTTATCCTAAAATTAACACTGATCTTCGGATCTTTTGGGAAAATAAATTAAAAGGGTATAAGGGTACTCATCTCTTTTTAAATTCATGGCCAGATAATGGGAATATTCCTCCCAAGCTCCCCTTACAAGGTAAGAAAACAGGATTTATTCTGGATAGATTGCAATTGGATCGATTAGAGCAATTTGCATCACAAAATAAATGCACTGTAGCTATAGTGTTACAAGCAGTAGTTCATAAAGTACTCTACAACATAACAAAAAAATCAGATACTGTTTTAATCGTATTTTCAGCGGCCAGAAATAACCTGAAGTGGCGCGATGCCATCGGGCAGGTGGCTCAACACCCAATGATTCGATGTCAAAATATCCATGTAAAACCGCTTAATGAGATTGCTGCATTCATCATGCAGGAAACCGCGGAAATTGATTTTTATCAATTTATGCCTTCTTTTAAGTTAAAAGATTTTAATCTGGATATTTCAAAAATTTCTTTTGATTTTCAATTGGTTGATCCAGAACAATTTGCACTGCATGGAGCAAAAGTTGAATTTTTATCGGTGAGTACCAAAACAATAGACTTATGGGGAGATGATCCCCGGCATTTAGCATTCAAGATTATTCAGCAAAAAAATCAGGCTTTGGATTTTTCGCTTAAATATCGGTTGGATATGTACACTAAAGAACAGGCCGAGATTATTCTGGAAGAGTGCAGGAAGGTTATCTATGAAATAGTAGGTAGGGATATTTAATAAATTGAATGAGAGGTTTAGTATGAATGGATCTAATAAAATGATTTTAAAGCAATATCTTATGAAAGAGCTGGGTTTTGAAGTATCGAAAATAACCGATATTTCCGAAAACATTTCTGGAACTCTTTGCCTGGTTGAGAATCTTAACCACAAGAAAATAATTATTAAGATTCTAAAGTCAGACTCTCTTTGTCGGTTATATGGATTTAATAAAGAGTTATTAATACAGTTCTTGCAGACTCATATCTCTATTGTTAATGATATTTCTCATTCTATAAAATCGCCCAAACTAATACCTGTTAAGGACAACTTCCTGCAGATATATGAGGATTTAATCTTCTATTGCATGGAGTATCTAGAGGGGCAGATTAAAGAAGCCGACGAGGTGAGTTTGGAAAATAAACGGGTTGTAGCTAAAACTCTTGCAGAATTACATCAAACAGATGTTTCACATTATGATGTAAATTTCTGGACTATAAAACTCTCGTTCTTTACCAATGCATGGCAACTATTTCTTCAATCAGGAGCTGCAGATATTTTAAAAGGACAGATTCATATGCTGCAAAAACCCTTACTAAACGATTTTATTGACAGGGTATGCTCCACGATAACTGCTGAATCCATTAAAGATCAATGTGATTACGGTGTTTTATCTCATACTGATATTAAGCCCAAAAATGTATTATGGAATGAAAGAGAACAACCTTATTTTATTGATTGGGAAGACATTTGTCTTATGAAGCCAGAGACTGATTTTATCGATACAGTTACCAGCTGGGCAGTGATAAAAACCCCACATCAATACATTCTTGATGAAAAAACTATGTATGAATTCCGTAAGGCGTATGATTTGAAGTTATCCATTTCAGAGTTGGATATTTATATTTCAGCTGCAAAATGGATGTTTTGGATTCTGAGCTGTTACCAATTAAATCGAAAAAAAGACGCGTATGATGGCGTACTTATGCTCGAGTTAATCAGTGAAAATCAGCAAAAACTACTTGATTTAGGAATGAATTAAAGCATGGAGCCTTAAATTTTGAGCGTGTTTAACTGGTATAGATCACCTCTAAATATGGGGATTAATAACGATGCAACTCATAGAAACAGATATTTGGAGAGAACTTCAAAAGCAGGCCTTAAAAAAATTTTCAAATCAAATATTAGACTCAAAATCAATCATTTCATCCGGGGACATCAGTTTGGATTTCAGCACGCAACACCTGGATGCTAAAATTATTGACCTCCTTTATGAGCTGGCACATGAATGTCATCTGGAATCAGCAATTAAAGCGATATATTCGGGAGAAAAGGTCAATACGTCAGAAAGTAAATCCGCCATGCATACAGCTCTTCGTGCTCCACAAAAGAGAAAAATCTTTATAGATGGATTTAACATTATTCCTGATATTATCTCCACCCAGAACAGAATGCAGGAAATTTCAACCCAAATCAGAGCAGGGGAGTGGTTTGGTTATTCAAATAAACCAATCACTGACATTGTGAATATAGGTATTGGAGGATCACAATTAGGCGCGGTATTTTGTATTCACGCGTTCGCTGAGTTGACTGCTAAAAATTTAATGTACCATTTTATTTCTGATATCGATTCCTATGCTTTTGATAGAACTATTTCAAAATTAAGCCCGGAAACAACTCTTTTTATCATATCTTCTAAATCGTTTAATACCAAAGAAACTATAATAAATGCAAAAAAAGCTTTGAACTGGATTAAAACAGATAAGATAGATCACCATTTTATAGCGGTGACAGCAAATCCCGAAAAAGCCTATGCTTTAGGTATTCATCATGTTTTACCAATTTGGGATTGGGTTGGAGGACGTTATTCTTTGTGCTCAGCGATTAATTTGATTACGTGTATTGCTATTGGATTCGAGCTCTTTTCTGAACTTTTAGCAGGGGCACATGCTATGGATGAGCATTATCGTACCACTTCATTTCGCCAAAATGTACCTGTTCTTTTAGCATTGCTTGGTATTTGGAATAATAATTTTTTAAACCTAAATCAACTTCTAATACTAACTTACGGTTATCGACTTGACTATTTTTCAAATTACATCCAGCAGTTAGATATGGAAAGTAATGGGAAATCAATTGATAAATTCGGCCAACCTGTTAATTATGCTACAGCACCAATAGTATGGGGGGGATCAGGCAATCAAGCGCAGCATAGCTATTATCAATTATTATCACAAGGTACGCATAATATTGCTGCCGAATACATCAGTATCGATTCTTACTCTGGTTCTCCCGTTCATCGCCAATGCCTTGGTCAAAAAAAAATATTATCAAAGGGATTGGTTCGAACTGCTCCCGCTTTGTTCTCAATAAATCATATATGTCTTAAAAATGATTCGCCCCGAGCATTTGGCGCTCTAATCGCGATGTATGAGCATAAAATTTATACTCAAAGTGTGATTTGGCAAATTAATGCCTTTGATCAACCTGGAGTAGAGGAATCCAAAATGCTTATAGATAATATATAAAAAAAGGGATCTCATTATCCTGGAATGATCCCTTTTAAATTAGAGGTAAAAGGTAGGTTAAATTATTTTTCCATAGCTTTTTTTATAAAACCGACAATAAGCATCAGCACGGCACCACTTACACCACTAGTACCTATGTTACCTAGCAGAGAGCCGATATCCAACCCGGAACCCTCAACTTGTTTGAATAGGTCTAATGCCTGAGCTGCATAAGTTCCTAAACCGCCCCCAATTAGACCGGTGATGGAATTACCAATTGGTCCCAGACTTTCCTTTTTAGCCGCGGCACCAGCAACATTACCACCAACGGCACCACTTATCAGACTGATGATTAAGTTTATAATTTCCATGTTACTCTCCATTAGTTGGTGTTCATTAAAATGAGTAAAGACCAGTTAATAATTCTAATTATAGTAGTAAATAAGTAACTTTTTTGAATTTTGAACTAATCTTAGTGTATATATAACAATAAGTTAGTGTTAAAAAAAGGGAGTAGTTAATGAGAAGGATTTATTTTGGGGTATTGATCATTACATGCCTACTCCATATCTCTTGTGACAAACCTAAAGAGAATTCTCCTCCGCCTGCTGCAGAAGTAGATGTCGCCGTGCCTCTGGCTAAAAATATTACCGAGTGGGATGAATACACGGGACGATTTCAAGCCATTCAGGAAGTTGATGTGCGCTCCAGGGTAACGGGGTATTTGGATGCCATTAAGTTTAAGGACGGTCAAATTGTTAAAAAGGGTGATGTATTATTTATTATTGATCCACGCTCGTTTGAATATGCACTAAAACGTGCCAGTGCTGAATATGATTTGGCAAAAAAACAATACGAGCGGGCGCAGGCTTTAAAAAAATCAAGTTATATTTCGTTAGATGCTATAGATCAACGTTTTCAGGAAATGCAAACCGCCAATGCTCGCCTGGATGAGGCCAAATTAAATCTGGAGTTTACTAAGGTAACATCACCTATTAGTGGAAAAATAAGTCGTTATTTTGTAAGTGTGGGTAATTTAATCCGAATGGATGAGACTATTTTGACACGAGTTGTCTCTTTTGACCCCATTCATTTTTATTTTGAAGCAAGTCAAACCGATTTATTGAAAAATATACGCCTTGATAAATCAGGCAAATTGCCAAGCTCTGATAATCATCCGAATAAAATTTCCATTAAACTTCAGGACGAGACTACTTTTTCGCATGAAGGAACAATGGATTTTATTGATAATCTTGTCGATAGAGGTACTGGTACTATCCTTGGCCGAGCCGTTATACCGAATCCTGAGGGAGTAATTTATCCAGGTCTTTTTGGACGCGCCCGGTTGGCTGGTAGTGGAGAATATAAAGCTTTATTACTACCCGATAAGGCGATAAATACCGATCAAGCCCGTAAATATGTCTATGTTGTGGATAAAAATAATAAAGTACAGCGAATTTATGTTGATTTAGGGCCTTTGCGTGATAGTGGTTATTATATTATTAAATCCGGGTTAAAAGGGAATGAACAAGTAGTTATTAGTGGCATACAACGCATCCGTGCCCCAGAACAGGAAGTAAAACCCGTGATGATCAAGTTAAGTGAATAATCTATATCAGGCACTCTTTTGCCTGATACGAGACTGAATAAAGGGATTTAATGAACATTTCGCATTTTTTTATTGATCGCCCAATATTTGCGACAGTTATCTCTACTATTATCGTAATAGTGGGTTCGTTAGCCTATTTTAATTTACCGATTGAACAATACCCTAGAGTGGTACCGCCTACAATTCAGGTTTCTGCCTCATATCCTGGAGCAAATGCAAATATCGTCGCGGAGACGGTGGCAACTCCAATTGAGCAAGAGGTCAATGGGGTTGAGAATATGCTCTATATGAGCTCTCAATCGAGTGATGATGGACAAATGCGTTTGACTATTACGTTTAAATTAGGTACTGATTTAGATTTAGCGCAAGTTTTAGTGCAAAATCGGGTAGCAATTGCAGAATCCAGACTACCCGAGGCAGTTCGAAGAATAGGTATTAAAACAGCTAAAAATTCTCCTGATTTAATGTTGGTAATTAATCTTTATTCTCCCTCTGGAAAATATGATCAGACTTATATGGGCAATTATGCTGTATTGCAGATCGTAGATAAAATCAAAAGAATAGAAGGTGTCGGGGACATTCGCCTTGTTGGAGCGAGTGAATACGCCATGCGTATATGGATAAACCCAGACCTGATGACGTCTTACAATATAACGGTAAGAGATGTGGCTACAGCTTTAAGCTCTCAAAATGTCCAGGTTGCCAGTGGTGCGCTCAATCGAGAGCCCCAAAAAAATCAGTTTGGCATAGAGCTTAACGTCGAAACTAAAGGACGATTGATTAAACCCGAAGAATTTGAAAAAATTATTGTCAAATCCGGTGAAGGTGGCCGCATTGTACGTTTAAAGGATATTGGTCGCGTAGAGTTGGGAACTCAGGATTATTTGACCAGAGGATTTCTAGGGGAAATCCCAGCTATAGCCTTACCGGTATTTCAACGTCCTGGAACTAATGCGTTAGAAACCTCAGATGAAGTGTTAGCTACAATGAGGGAGCTTGCAAAATCTTTCCCACCCGGGCTTGAATACAGAATTGCTTATAATCCAACGGAATTCGTAGCTCAGTCAATTACTGCTGTAAAACATACCATTTATGAAGCTGTTTTTTTAGTAGTTTTGGTTATTATTCTCTTCCTACAGACCTGGCGCGCAGCTGTAATCCCCGTGGTTGCCATTCCGATTTCATTAATTGGCAGTTTTGCAATAATGGATGCTATTGGATTTTCTTTGAATTATTTAACTTTATTTGGGCTGGTTTTAGCTATTGGTATTGTGGTGGATGATGCCATCGTAGTTGTTGAGAATATGGAGCGAAACATCAGTTCAGGCATGAGTCCACGTGATGCCGCCAGAAAAACCATGTCGGAGGTTGGCTCGGCCTTAGTAGCTATTGGATTGGTATTGGTGGCTGTTTTTTTACCCACATTATTTTTAGAAGGTTTATCGGGACGATTTTATCAGCAGTTTGGGGCAACTGTTGCGGTGGCTACTATAATTTCAGTATTTGTTTCCTTGACTCTTAGTCCCTCTTTGGCAGCCTTGTTGCTTAAAGCGCATCATAAGAAAGAGCGATCGAAATCGAGATTTTGGCGGCATCCGATTCGCAATTTCTTTTCTGGGTTTAATCGAATTTTTGATTCGTTTTCTTCTGGTTACGGAAAGTTAATTGGCAAACTCATTCATCATACGGGTTGGATGTTATTCATTTATATTTTGTTAATCTCTCTGACTGTAGCATTATTTGTTTATGTACCCAGGGGATTTATTCCGAAACAGGATCAGGGGTATTTCATAGTTTCTATTCAGTTACCTCCTGGCGCTTCCATATCGCGTACCGATGCGGTGGTGCAAGAAGCATTGAAAAAAATTTTAGCAACACCAGGAATTGAGAGTGCCGTTGCGTTCTCTGGTTTCTCCGGAGCCACATTTACCAATGCTTCGAATGCAGCTGCTATTTTTCCGGTGATGACCTCATTTGAAGAGCGTGATAAGCAAGGCTTAACTTACAACAATATGTTACAGAAGTTACGATCGCAGATGAACTCGATTAAAGACGCATTTATTGTAGTAATACCCCCGGCACCAGTCAGGGGAATCGGAAATGCGGGTGGATATAGAATGATGATTCAGGATAGGGGCGGACGTGGTCTACAGGTATTAACTGAGGCCGTAGCTTCTTTAGCTGAAAAGGCAAATCAATCCCCAGCAACTACCTCGGTATTTACTTTCTTTGAAAACAGTACTCCGCGCCTGTTTATAGATTTTGATCGAGAAAAAGCCGAACGTCTTGGAGTTTCTGTTGCAAGCGTTACCGAAGCGCTTGAGGCATACCTTGGTTCCGTATTTATTAACGAATTTAATTATCTTGGGCGCACCTTTAGAGTGATTATGCAGGCAGATGAAGCCTACCGCCTGAGAGTTGAAGACGTCTTTCGATTAAAAGTTCGAAATAACGATGGAAATATGGTTCCTATCGGATCTGTCGCTACTGCAAAAGATATTATCGGTCCCTCCCGGCTGCCTCGTTATAATCTTTATCCAGCAATTGATTTACAAGGGGATGTATCACCAGGTTTTAGTACAGGTGTGGCTCTGGATACTATGGAACAATTGGCGCAACAGTACCTTCCTGATGGGATTGGCTATGAATGGACCGAAATTGCTTATCAGGAACGAACCGCTGGTAACACCGCAGTAATTGCTTTTTCATTAGGTGTGGTTTTTGTGTTTTTAGTATTAGCAGCGCAATATGAAAGCTGGATCTTGCCATTAGCCATCATTCTTATTGTACCCATGTGTCTGTTTTCATCCATGCTGGGAATTAAATTGTTTGGTATGGAAAACAACATCATGACTCAAATTGGTTTTATTATTCTAATTGGACTTGCCTCAAAAAATGCGATTTTAATCGTTGAATTTGCGCGTACTTTAGAGAATCAGGGTGCTAATCGTTGGAAAGCTGCAATTCAGGCTGCACGATTAAGATTACGGCCAATCATAATGACCTCCTTTGCATTTATATTGGGCGTATTTCCTTTGGTGGTCGCGGTGGGGGCGGGTGCTGAAATGAGACGGGCGTTGGGTGTGGCAGTATTTAGCGGTATGATTGGAGTTACTTTTTTTGGACTTATTTTTACCCCCATATTTTATGTTTTAACGAGTAAGTTAGCGAGCATGTTACAGCCTAATAAGAAAAATCAGACGGCTCAGGAAGTGGGCGCTGCTGAGCCGCCCAGTGAGTTGAAATAGGTTTTAATAAGCAAACATGCCATAATAAAGAGCGTAAATATTCAATAATAAAATAAAACCTATAATGAGGGAAAAAATACCCGCAATTTTGAGGTAACCTGGATTGTTTAGAAAGCTGTGTGACATCCTCATTGCCAATTCGGGCGCAAATAATCGAATAATTCCACTTATCAGCACTAACCAGGAAAAAAGGGTAATAATGGCAGGCCATCCAGTGACCCAGACATTATGGCTTATAACCATGAGTAATCCTAATATAAGAGTGAATAATCCTACGACAAAAAATAGTCCCGGCTGAGTCAGAATTTGTTCCATTGCATCGCGCACTCTATCCGTGCGAATCAATAAAAGAAAACCCATAATGATAAAATACCAGGCTATAACGTTCGCTAAAAACATGGTCACCATGATCAACTCTCCTTTGTTATGATCGAAAAAGTATATAATGCCTGTGCAGATCTATAGGCGTCAACTTATGGTTATTTTTTGATGTGCAATAAAAATTATTCTTATACTTTATTTCTCGTTATTATTTCCATTCATCGAAACTGACTGGAGCACTTTGGTGCTCAATAAAGTCAACGATGCATCAAATCAAATGTCACCGCAATAAAATGGTGCATTTGCTCAATTAAACGTTTTATACTTACTAAAGTAAATTTTTAGAGAAGAGTAGTGAGTAATGAGTGACTATCAGTTAGGTGAGCAGGTCTGGATTATCAGTTTTGAAATTGAGGACGATTTTTATTTGTTATCGAAGCAGACCATAACAGAAATAATGCCCGATCAAATTGAGTGTGAGGATGATTTTAATACGTTTCACGTTGCCTATGAAGACGTGTATAAATCCAAGACCGAAGCGTTCAATGTGATGATTGATAAATTGCAACGTTTGCGTGATGGAGTTAATAATTAATCCGATAATTTCAGGAAAAAATTATGAATAAATATGTTTTGTTAATTGGACTAATGATGAGTAGCAGTCTTTATGTAATGGCTAAGGGAACTGATCGGATAGAACAATTTTCTAATAGCCGGGTAAAAGTGTGGAATACAGTTATTTACCCCGCTGCAAAGCAGGCTCTCCCAATGCATCGTCATGAGCATGATCGAGTATTAATTGCATTGACGGATGGTGAACTACAAATTACCAGTGATAAAGGGGATACTCATCCGCTTAAATTAGTTAAAGATAAAGCTTATTATTTAAAAAAAGATCTTCCCGGTGAATTGCATAACGATGTAAATACTACCAATCATCCGATAAAGGTAGTCGTTATTGAGCTTAAGGATGAGGCATAAATTTTTGGCTGGATCGTGCAGCATTTTAAGACACCGAACTGGTTTTTAAAAGATGTTCAATGACATTAAGCGGGCAGCTGTTTAAGAGATAAGGTTGAGGCAAGGAAAAGACCTTATTCAAAAAAATGCCTAATTGGCAAGCTCTGTAACAAAACATAATGCAGTGCGCGGATTCAGATATACCTCAAAATTTTATGTTCTTTTTATAATGCATAATGTTTCATTTGTCATCCCTAGGCAGATGGGGAGCAGCCAAATATTGAGCAAAATGCCACTTTATTGGATAGATCCCCACCTGCGCGGGGAAGACAATTAATTAATTAGCAATATTTTGTACATTAAATCTTGCGGAGATACGTTAGGCCACGCGAATTCAACGGTGAGGATTTTTCATAAAGTCGAGTTATAAACTTCTTGTGCTATCCTTTATAAATGGATTAATTTTTGAGCTAAGTACATGGGGCTTACACAGAAAGGATTAGAGGTTACAACCGACTGTCAAGATGCCATAGCGAGTATCGATTATTTTCATCAGCAAATACTAAGCGCTGGATTAAATGGCAATTCCATCC
>JAUXYG010000016.1 GCA_030694525.1 Legionella sp.
ACTTTTGCTACTGTCTATGCCATGCATTTTCTAACGGAAGCCCGTGCCCAAGGTTTTAGCGTACCTAATGACCTGTTTTATAATGGCATTAGCTATCTTAAGGAATTGGCCGGACAAAATGTTTCAGATATAGATAAAGCAAGGATTCAAGCTTACGCCATCTATCTTCTTACTCGTAATGAGATTGTGACTACTAACTACCTCACTAATTTGCAATTGTATTTACAAAAAGACGTATCTAACGCCTGGCAAAAAGACATCACTGCTGTTTATATGGCAGCATCTTATCAGCTCTTAAAAAGTAATGAAGATGCAAGTAAACTCATCAGTCATTATAATCCTCAGAGTGGTGAGTCTCCTAATTCTGACTTCTTCGATCGCAATACTTCAAATGCTCAATACTTATATATTATTGCGAAGCATTTCCCGGAGAGGTTAGCTACTTTAGGAGATAAGTTGTTAGTGCAATTAGTTAGCACGCTTAATAGCGATGAGATTAATACTCTTCTATCAGGTTATACGAGCCTTGCTTTGGGAGCGTATCCTCAGAATGATGGGGTTAATAATGGCAAAATCTCAATTACAACTCTTCCTGAAGGTTTAAGTACATCTCTGGCAGATAATACAAATTATCAGAAAGTTGCCTTAGATCAGTCCGTAAAACAGGTTCGTTTTAATAATCCTGATCAAACGCTCTTTTTCTATCAATTAATGCAATCCGGTTTTGACAAATCTATAGCCAAAGAGCCAATTAAGAAGGAAATGGAAATCTATAGAGAATATCGAAATGCTGATGGTAGCGTTGCGACTCAAACCAGCCTTGGTAATGAAATTGAAGTTCACATCCAAATCAGAGCCTTAAACGATCACTATTTTTCAAATATTGCCATTGAAGATTTGTTACCGGGTGGCTTTGAGGTGGTACGAGACTCCGTCAAAACCGATACTTGGGATTTTGCTGATATAAGAGAAGACAGAGTGAATTTCTTTGGCTCAGTGGATTCCACAACTCGAGAAATTGTTTATAAAATTAAAGCAATTAATCCTGGGACTTATACAGTACCTCCTGCTTATGCAGAAGCGATGTATAATCCAGCGGTTCAGGCCCGAGGAGTTGCTTCTTCCATTACCGTTAATTAATAAGAGGAAATAACTGATATCTTCTCCTAATGCTTGGGGAGAAGATATCATCCTGAGCTTTTTTATACACTGATTCTCCCTTCTCCCTCTGGGAGAAGGTGCCTGTAAGGCGGATGAGGGCTGGAATCTCCTCATATTTATAAAATATAGCGTGGCACTTGAAAACCATCCCCTCATCCGCCCTATCAGGCACTTCTCCCCAATTCTTGGGGAGAAGGGAAAGCATGATTAGGTTATCATATAATGCAACGCACTATTTGTCCCTTCTCCCTCTGGGAGAAGGTGCCTGTAAGGCGGATGAGGGCTGGAATCTCTTCATATTTTATAAAATATAGCGTGGCACTTGAAAACCATCCCCTCATCCGCCCTATCGGGCACCTTCTCCCCAATGCTTGGGGAGAAGGGAGAGCATCATTAGATTAACAAAAAATATTTCTCCCATCTCCCACTGGGAGAAGGTGCCTTTAAGGCGGATGAGGGCTGGAATCTCCTCTATTTATATTAATATAGCGTGGCACTTCAAAACCATCCCCTCATCCGCCCTATCGGGCACCTTCTCCCCAATACTTGGGGAGAAGGGAGAGCATGATTAGTTTTCATAGAACGCAACGCACTAATTCTCCCTTCTCCCCAATGGGGAGAAGGGAGTATCTACACTTGGGAGAGGTACGAGTTACATTATTAGCAATGCTGCTATTGGATTTTACAATTTTTATCAGCATCTGGCTCGGCTAAATTTTCAGCAGCAACTTTGAGATCATCCAAATCCTTTGAGTTGGTTCTAAATAAGCCAATGTTATTGTTAGGAAGGATAGAATTCTTTAACGCACTAATTGATGCGACTAATGTGTTTATCATTGCACGCAAATACTGCACTATATTTTCCCATCCGCTGGGTCGGGGCACTTCTGCTAAATTTTCAAGCTGGCCTCTTAATTTCTTTGGTGCTGAATTTACGTTAGAAGATAAATTATTATCCGCTTTAAAAACATCCCCAGCAACCCGTTCCAAATCTTGTTTAATTATGGTCGCCTTCTCCTTAAAAGGTCCATCTGACAAAGACTCCATCGCTTTCCCCAAAGCCACCGCATTTTTAGAAAATTGCTGCTGATTCGAAGATAATAAGTTATCGGATTTTGATTCTCTTTTAGTCACACTAACTAAATCCATCCAAAACTTCTGATGAATAATATCCTCATTCAAGCCGGCGGCTAAAATTTTATTTCTCGTGAGGTTTATCACTTCAACAGCGTTTTCAAATTGCCTAATTATACGCGCTTTCACTTTACTATCAGGTTGCTTATGCAAATCAGTAACCAACACCTTCAATTGATCAATAATTTCTCCAGAGGGCATATTATGATTCTCATTTCCGGCATTCGAAAATAAAATAACACCAATTGCTTTTAAATGATTCCTAAGAGAAGAGACAATTGATATAAATTCGGAGGAAGATTTATCATTAAAATCGATATCTAGTTGATTTAAAGAAACATTAAATTTTTGTTCTTCTTGAGAGAGATTCAATTGTAATTTTTTCTCTTGTACCTTTGGTTGTAACTCTTTTTTATCCTGATTTGGCTTATGAGAAGCCTTCTTAATCTCTTCTAATCGAGCGTCACTTTGCTGTGAAACCCGCTTTTTAACCCTCTTATTTTCAGATACAAACAGTTGCACATCCATTGAAGTGTCACCTTTCTTTTTAACTGCATCAAGCACTAAGGGATGATTAACTATATCGTATATTTCTAAAAAACTTTTATTCTCGCGCTTTACAATCTCCTTCTCATCTTTACAGTCTTTAAAATTTATTGAAATACTATTCAATTGTCGCGTAGCAGCTTGCAAAACAGCACTTGCTGCATTTTGTTCTATTTGATTTATTTTCAAATCAAGTGCTTTTTTGACACCCTCAGGTAATTGATTTTTTACCTTTAAATCGTTCAAGGTGAAAACATTAGAATCTTGGTCATTAAACGTTAACTTATATAAATTGTTAATCTTTGTTGCTTTAACCCCTGGAATAGCTTCCAAATTTTCCGGCCCAAAACTCGCGGAAAAATCCTTGATTTTTCCTTCTATAACTTGCTCATCAAAAGTGGATTGCGATTTAATTGATGCTGTAATCCCCGCCAACCACTCTTTTATAGAATCATCAGTAATTTTGTTAATTTCTTCCTTTACTTCCTGCGTTGAAAGTTTATACAACCCTTGAGCATTATTGATAGTATACAAAACCAAATCTTGAGCAACTCTGGAATTATAATTACTTAAAGAATGTATCTGACTAATTTGCAATCGAAAGTCTTTTGTCGGAGCCGACAATAAAAGATGTCTACACTCATCATTACTTAATACAAAAGGAGTTCTTACTTGAAAGCGTATACCCTCAGTTAGAATAGTATTTCGTAAAAAATAGCTGACCGCTCTTACACTAAATTCTTGTGGTGTAGTCGCATCTAAAATTTGCTCTCGAGTAAATAAAGGCTGTGGCTGGGTAAATAATTCACGTATGTTGCCTGCCCTAGTAAGCGCTGCTTGTTCGCTTGGATAAAAGAAATGATCTATTAGAGTATTTTTAATATACAATTTAGCTGAGTGAAAATCTAATTCTGGGCTTTCTTTTTCAAGTGCAGCTCTATCTATAACAAATTCTAAAAATCGCTGTTCCAAGTAAGGAGAAGCATCTGGATGAACTTTTTTATTGATATTTGCCCACATCTCACCATTAACAGGAGGTGTTTTTAGGTCTAAATACACTAAATTATCATACAACTCTGGATTATCACGTAAAACAGACGTCAATGGTAAATCATATTTTTGTTTCAATAATTGATAAGTTTCCTGATTTTTACTTTTGACTACTGATTTGAGTATTGATATTAACTCATTCTCAAAGAACTTTTCCGTTTCATTGATAATTTTTTTGGTTAAATCTACAAAGTTTGAGTCGCTAAAAACATAACTCATCACCTCTAACCCATTGTAAGATTTAGGAGGAGAATTTAGAAAACCATGTATTGCTTTGCGCTGATTAATGGAGAGCAATTCGTAGTAAGATGCTATTTGTGGTGAATTCCTGATTAAAATTTGATACCGATGAAAAACACCAGCGCCCAATTCCGGGTATTGCTTTATCCCATCTTGCATCATTTGCAATGCTGGAGGGTTAGCTATTATTTGTTCAACGAATACATCAGAATTAATAAGCCATTTAGCGAAATGATAAGATGCTAAATTGGGAGCTAAAAAACATAAGCGCGCTTTTTTCTCTCCCAATTGTACAGAAGAATATTCTTCTGTTGTACTATTATCCCAGGGATTAACCAATATAATACGTTGATTAAATCCTACATCATTAATGACTTGATTTACCCGATAAGCATGCCGTACATATTCATTTGTAGCATATTGCATGCTCAGATATACCGGGAAATCGGGGATAACTTTTTTTAATGTGGCTATTTGTTTTATAGTTAATTCATCCTGTACGTAGAGATCCAGCAGATTAGCAACAAAAGCAGTACTCTTGTCATATTCAGATTTTCGATGATTGTGTGCGAGAACACTATAATTAGGCTCCCCTGGAACATGAGGTATGTCATATAAGTAATAGGAACTGATCCGTTCTAAAATTTTTACTGCCAAGCAATTCGTAGCCACACCTTCCTGTGATTTATATATTTCAGCCAAACGCTCCTTACTAATTGTAAAAACATCCTCTCCAGATAGTTCATCCTGGTAAAAACTATATTTACCTTCCAATCTTTCTGGTTGTATACGAGCGCTTTGTAGTGTTGTTTTAATACGAACACTAACACTTCCATCCTGATTTTCCCGAAACATTGAAGTTAATTTTTTATATCCTTCAGGATTCTGGATAAGACTATCCAGAGATGCTAATAAATAGCAGTCACCAGTTTGACCTTGCTTAATCTGAATTGGCTCGTTCACAGGAGGAAATAAAGGCATAAATTGTTCCTAGTTTATACATATAAGAGCATTATATATCATGTTTCTTAAGGGAGTCTTAAAGAATAAATAATTCCAAATCGATTATGTATCCGGGATGTCATCGCCAAAAATGGAAGATAACTTATTACTTACAGTGCATTGAGCATAAATTATAAGGGAGTTACTTTTGTCAAGGTGATCAATTTGCTTTTTTGCGTTGACGTGAACACTACAAATAAACCTCTAAATTAATTGATAAAAAAAAAATTTAACTCAATCTTGAAATTTAAATCTTCAATCATATATTTAATTTATCTCAACTAATCTTATAAGGGAGTTTAAATATGAATAATTTACGTCGTACTTACTATCCAGTTTATAAAGACCTGGGCTCCATATTTGATAATCTATTAAACACCCAGTCTAAAGATGAATCTTTTGGCGATCTTGGTAAATGGGCGCCCGCAGTTGATATTAAAGAGGAAAAAGATCGCTTTTTAGTCATCGCCGACTTACCAGGTGTTGAAAAAGAAAATATGAATATTTCTCTGGAAAATAATATCCTTACACTTCAAGGTTCCAGAACCTACGAAGAAAGTGAAAATCAGGAGGGTTATACACGGGTTGAACGCTCTTTAGGACAATTTCACCGTCGATTTACTCTTCCAAAAATTGCGGATGAAAGCAAAATTAGTGCCTCATATAAAAATGGAATATTAAAAATATCAATTCCTAAAAAAGACAAGGCATTAGAAAAGCGTATTGATGTCCAGATTGAAGAATAACCGACTTAATTTAGGAATCTTCCTAAATTCAAAAAATGTCCCGAATACTGTGAGCCTTAATCTTTAGGCTCACAGTATTTCATCAACCTCCTGCTTAAATAAAATTATTGATTGCGTCACTGCTAGATATATAGGAATAATTCTAACTACGTGCTATTTTGATAACCCTCAGACTAATCCGAACCTGGCTCTTTCTCTCAATCGGTTTTCTTATGATGTTGAAGAGGAATAGCACCAATGCTATTATAAGTAAATTTAATGGACAGTAAAAAAATCATTAGGGATTCTAATGTCAATTGACACAATCACCCTGCAATGCTTCCTTGCAGTCGCCGATACAGGAAGTTTTACAAAAGCCGCTGTAAAGGTAGGTCGAACTCAATCTGCAATAAGCCAGCAAATCGCAAAGCTTGAGCAAATTACTGAAAAACCACTTATTAATCGCGGTAAATCATTATCTTTAACGACCGATGGCGCGCTTTTTCTTGGCTATGCCCGCAAAATTTTTGAATTACATCGCGAAGCATTAGATCGTTTTAAGGAACCTGAGCTTGAGGGTGAAATTCGCCTGGGGCTACCTGAAGATTTCGCAACCATTGTTCTGTCAGATGTATTAGTTGATTTTGCAAGGCTGCACCCACGAGTTATTCTTAATGTTGAATGCGATTTAACCCTGAATTTATTAAACCAGTTCACTCAGGGGAAATCAGATTTGGTGCTTTTAAAATCGCACCAGACGGGAACATTACCCAAAGCGGTAACTATTTGGAATGAGCCCGTTC
>JAUXYG010000097.1 GCA_030694525.1 Legionella sp.
AAATTGCTCATTATTATGAATGCGATGATTAGGAAAAAACAATGTTGGATATTTGAACAGATGCAATTGTCCTGATTTTTAATTCAAGACAGTTGCTACCTGGGTTCATCGAAAAATGAAATTGATTCAATGACAAACTTATGGATTTAGATATTTTGAAAATTAGAAATTAAAGGTTAATGTGCTTGGCGGCTCAGTTAAAGGGACCACGGATTTGGGGAAGAGCAGTTATTTATCAATTTGTTACGTACTAATTTGAACTCTTGCGAACATTACAAAATGTGTAATTGGTGCCCAGGGCCGGAATCGAACCGGCATGGTATTGCTACCGAGGGATTTTAAGTCCCTTGCGTCTACCTGTTTCGCCACCTGGGCATTGTGATTATGGAGGCTGAGGCCAGAATCGAACTGGCGTACACGGCTTTGCAGGCCGCTGCATGACCACTCTGCCACACAGCCTCATGTACTACTCTTAAAGCTCTAAAAAAAAAGCGACTGTGTCGTCGCTTTAATTTGGAGCGGGAAACGAGACTCGAACTCGCGACCCCAACCTTGGCAAGGTTGTGCTCTACCAACTGAGCTATTCCCGCGTCTCTACGGGGTGTGATTCTACCGATTTTACACACCGTGTCAATAACAAAATTAATTTTTTTTCATTAACTCAGGCCATGCAATCGTCAAGTAAATAACCATAGACCAGATAGTCAAAATTGCAGACACATATAGCAAAATAAACCCAAGAACGCCCCACCACGAAAAGAGTGGATTAAAGGCTAATAATAAAACTAATGCGACCATTTGAACGGTAGTTTTGATTTTACCAATGTATCCAACGGTGACACTTGCCCTGTTGCCTACTTCTGCCATCCATTCTCTTAATGCAGAAATCACAATTTCACGACCTACAATTACAATCGCGGGTATCGTTATGAAATTGATATCTTTAGCGCCCACCAAAAGCAATAAGCTCGTAGATACTAATAATTTATCCGCAACGGGGTCAAGAAAAGCTCCGAAATGAGACATCATTTTAAGTCGTCTTGCGAGATATCCATCTAACCAGTCAGTAAAACAGGCAATCGCAAAAATCAGAGCAGAAGTTACTTGTGCATAACGCCAGGGCAAATAAAATACACCTATGAATATTGGAATTAAAACAATACGCATCAGCGTAAACATATTAGGTATATTGGTTAAAGTACTCACAACTAAGACTCCCTCTACGCATTAGGCAACTTTAAATAGTCGGCCAATAGCTTGTAATCATCAAAGACTGCCGTTGCACCTGCAGTCTTAAGAGCAGCTTCATGTTGATGATAGAAGTCCACCCCTATCGCTGCTACATTTATTTTTCTCGCCATCTCCATGTCGGTCGGAGAGTCACCAATCATTAAGGTTGATGCCGATGTTTGACCAAACTCCTCCATAATTTCTGTTAACATATCTGGAGATGGCTTTGGTGGTACTTGTCCTGCTGAGCGTGTCACTTTAAACAGTTCATCTAATCCTGTAGCCTGTAACGCTCGAACTAAAGACTGATGACCTTTATTGGTTGCTATCGCAATATCGATACCGGCATCAGTCAACTGTAAGATAAATTCTCGTGCTCCAGGTATTAAACATACTTCAGCAGGTCGGGTAATCATCGCATGTTGCACTGCTTCCAATAAACGTTCATGCTGGGTATGAGTTAAATCAGGGAAGAGTTTTTTAAGAGCCTGAACCAAGCCCAGTTCCACATACTTTCGCGCCTGATAAGGATCGATTGAACCATATCCAAGCATATTCGCCTCTGAGGCCACTGTATGCAATATAAGCCCTAAAGTGTCCGAAACAGTTCCTTCCCAATCAAAAACTACCAGTTGATATGGATTACTCATTGCTCAATAAGCTCCTTGCACGCAGTTGTTTTAGTGTTGCAGCAAATCGTTCATCTACATTAGCCTGAAATGCCTTTTTTTCTCCATTCAAAGAGAACACAATGGCGCGTGCATGTAAATAAAGTCGGTTTTGGTGATTATCTATGCCTTCGACCTCTCCTGCAATAGATCCGTACTTTTCATCACCCACTATCACATGTCCCAAATGCGCACTATGAACCCTAATCTGATGGGTTCGACCGGTTTTAGGCGAGGCTTCAACCCAACAAGCCTGTTGGTAATTTTCCAGAAGTTTAAATTCTGTTTCCGAAGCTTTACCCTCTTCTTTTACTGAAACCACACGCTCACCAGATTTTAAAATATTTTTTTCTAAAGCTGCCGTGACCGTTACTTTTTTATTGCCATCCCATGGATGGGTTAATAATGCCCAATAGGTTTTTTGAATCTGGCGTGCCTCTAACAAAGCCTGAATTGCTCTTAAAGTGCTTCTTTTTTTTGCCAGCAAAAGACATCCTGAAGTATCTTTATCCAGACGGTGCACCAACTCGAGATAAGGCAAATCCTGACGCGTTTTGCGTAACGCTTCAATTACTCCCAAACTTAAACCGCTTCCACCATGAACCGCAATTCCTGCAGGTTTATTAATTACTAAAAGAGATGTATCTTCGAAAATAATACACTCCTTTAGTCTTTTAGCCAAAACATCTCCCACAAAAATCTCTTTGGAATCAGATGTGCGTACTGGAGGAATACGAATAGTGTCTCCAGCCTGAAGGCGAGAATTGGCCTGACATCGTTTTTTATTAATGCGAACCTCACCAGCGCGAATAATTCTGTAAATATGGCTTTTGGGAACTCCCTTAAGTATACGAATTAAGTAATTATCCAGGCGTTGGCCTTCTTCTTCGGGACTGATCTCTTTATAACTTACTTCACTCATTGTCAATAAACCTGTTTGCTGGGCGTGAATTTTTTGATATGATTATATATCGCGTGGGAATTTCCCTAGCGACCGAATTATAACGCATAAACAATAAAAAAGTTTAATAGTCGATAAATTATCGACAAAAGATATGTTATCGATGCGGTTTAATTAGTATGTATCCGGTGTTTTTTATCATGAAACAGAATAAAAAATACCAGAATAGCACGATTTTACCTTATTGATGATAATTAAAACTAAAAGTGTTTACTCAAGGATTGTAATCGTTTTGATAGTAAAAATATTCAGAATAAGTATTTTAAATCAAATCAATTGCTCATATGAATGACTGAGTGAACGCTAAAGAAAAACAAGTTGCGCTTCCATTTAGGTTTGAAGATATAAGGAAGCGGCCCGTACTAGAGTTAAATTGATTACTATTTTGACAGATACCTACGCATGCCAGACATGCTTTATACCGAATACGAATTATTTGCGGGCTTTCGCACGGCTCATAAAAGGGCTAAATTTTTCAACCCACTTAATACGTAAACAGTACATTTCTCAGCGTGCACCTTTTGTTATAAGGGTAGCAAGCGTATGGTCTGTCCACAAAGTCATGGGTCTGCTTAAAGATCACCTCTCTTCCTGTTCCCCAAGAGTGTTTATAAACACCAGAAAGAACCGTTAGAGTAAGGGGCTGTTGTTGCGCCCGTATAAAATGTAAGAATGAGTCTAAAGTTTTGTACTCACAGTACCTTAAACTGTAAGATTTTGATTTTATTGCATACGGATACAACCTTACGTTCCTGCAGTGAGCCTTTAAATGTCTTCAGCTTTTTTGTCAGCGCCCTAATTATGGGGTTACAGATGGAAAAAATGTTAATTAATGCAATGCAAACTGAAGAAGTTCGTGTTGCTCTTATTAAAAACAATCACTTATTTGACCTGGATATTGAATGTCCCGGTGAAATAAAGAAAAAAGGTAATATTTACAAAGCAGTAGTCACCAGACGAGAGCCCAGCCTTGATGCGGTTTTTGTTGAATACGGTTCCAAACGCCAGGGTTTTTTACCCCTTAAAGAAATTGCTCCTGAATATTTGAGTAGAAATCCCGAAGATTTTGGGGATGAAAAGCCCCCTATTACAACTCTAATTCGTGAAGGTCAGGAGCTATTAATCCAGGTAGATAAAGAAGAGCGTGGAAATAAAGGCGCGGCTTTAACCACTTTTATAACCCTTGCTGGTTGTTATCTCGTTTTAATGCCTAATAACCCACGGTCAGGTGGCATTTCCCGCCGTATTGAAGGCGATGAGCGTGACGAATTACGCGAAACCCTAAATGCCTTAACCCTCCCGGAAGATATGGGTTTAATTATCCGAACCGCTGGAGTTGGTAAAAGCCAGGAAGAGTTGCAAGACGATTTAAATATGTTGTGTAACCAGTGGCAATCCATCAAGCAAGCTTATAATTCCGAACAAGCACCCTGTCTTATTCATCAGGAAGGGGATGTGATTATTCGCTCGATTCGCGACAATCTGCGTAAATCAATCAGCGAAATTATAATTGATGACCAGATTTCCTATATTAAAGCGAAGCAATATATTGAACGGGTTAAACCAGAGTTTTTACCCAATTTAAAATTGTATAACAGCAGTATTCCTTTATTTAATTTCTATCAAATCGAAAGTCAAATTGAAACCGCTTATCAGCGTCAGGTAATGTTGCCATCAGGAGGTGCTCTGGTTATCGATCGAACCGAAGCTCTGGTTTCCATAGACATTAACTCAGCTAAGGCTACAGGCGGCTCAGACATTGAAGCAACGGCATTAAATACTAACCTTGAAGCTGCGGATGAAATTGCGCGTCAGTTACGTTTGCGTGATTTAGGGGGGCTGGTTGTTATTGATTTCATTGATATGGGATCAAGCAAAAACCAACGTGATGTAGAAAATCGATTAAAAGAAGCACTCCAGGCGGATAGAGCACGAATTCAGGTCGGTCGAATCTCTCGCTTTGGACTTTTAGAAATGTCTCGTCAGCGTTTAAGATTGTCCTTAGGTGAAACTGCTCAGGAAATTTGTCCCCGTTGTGAAGGACGAGGCACTGTTCGCAACATTCAATCGCATGGATTATCTATTACTCGTCTGATTGAAGAAGAGGCTTTAAAAGAAAAGACCGCCGAAATTCAGGTTCAGCTACCTCCTGAAATGGCTACCTTCATTATGAATGAAAAACGTGCTTTTATTAAAGACATTGAAAAAAGACATAGTGTAAATGTGATCATTATCGCTAATCCTTATTTTCAATCACCCCATTATTCTATAACGCGACTAAAAGAAGACAATGTTGGGAAATCGAAAAAACCCAGTTACACTTTAATTCAGCAACCTGAATTAAATGTATTGATCTCACCCGAAGCAGCATCTCATGATGAACCAGCAGTTAAATCTTTTGCGGACCATCATCCTATAAAACACCCACAAAACAGTTTTATTAAAAGATTATGGACCAGCCTATTTGGCGGACATAGTTCTGCTAGCCAATCCACTACTGATCAGGTAAAAAAACCTCATCATCGGCATCATAATCAATCAAAACCAAACGCGAGAACATCAGGAAGCAGTGACCGACGCACGCAAGGCAATAATAATCCGAATCGTAGAAGACGACCTTCCGGAAATCAACAGCAGCGAGCTGCCAATCCAGGTTCTACTAATCCTAATTCTAATCCTAACCCCAATGCTAATCCAAATCAGCAAAGAAGAAGACCTAATCCCAACCAACAAAATCAGGGACAACAAGGTAATCGTTCTGGAGTAGCAAAAAACGAAGGAAATAAGAAAAGAGAACCTGCTTTGGTAAAAGAACCTTCTGAGAAGTAGCTTGAAAATACAGGCAAACCATTTTGCCTGTATTTAGTGTTCAAACCATGTAGCCTCTTTTAATTTATCATAATTTTAGCAACTAGAAGAGGCATCAATAACCCTCGCTTTCGCGGCTTCTCAAACCTAATACTGTTGATTAATACAAACATGGTGTTTCATGTTTCAATGGAACAGCCTATGTTTTTATTAGGCATAATTAACCACCTTGTGTAACTGGAGATCGTATCT
>JAUXYG010000101.1 GCA_030694525.1 Legionella sp.
GGATGCCATTGAACTGGATACGGGAAGAGTCGTTTGGCAGCGTAGTATTGCATATGCAACAGGTGCCAGTGATGTTGAACGACTTGTTGATATTGATGCAGATCCCATTGTAAAGAATAAAGTGGCTTATCTGGCAAGTTATCAAGGTTATATTGGTGCTCTATCTCTTACAGATGGTCAATTTATCTGGAAAAAGTCAGGTTCAGTTTATAAAAATATGATTTTAAGCGCGAATACGCTTTATCTTACTGACAGTAATGATGTTGTGTGGTCAATTAACAGTCGAACTGGACAGGTTAATTGGAAACAGACAGCATTAAAAGCACGGGGGTTAACAGAACCTGTTCTTTTAGGTAATGATTTGGTAGTGGGTGATAAAACAGGATATTTGCACTTTATCGGCTCGCAGACCGGTGAATTATTAGCTCGTTCCCAATTGTCTGGTGGGGTCAGTATTTCTCCAAACGTGGCAGGAAGGAACCTGTACGTATTAACTGATAATGGAATGCTTAATCAATTGTCCGTGAGCTAATTTATAATGATCCCAGTAATTGCCTTAGTAGGGCGTCCAAATGTTGGTAAGTCAACGTTATTCAATCGAATTACGAAAACACAGGATGCTTTGGTCGCTGACTTTCCTGGACTGACGCGTGATCGTCAATATGGTGAAGCGTTCTACGAAAATAAACCATTTATTGTGGTGGATACAGGCGGTATCGGGGTCGATGATATTGCTGTAGATAATTTGATGTCCAAACAGTCCGCTATAGCCTTAGAAGAAGCTGATGTTGTACTTTTTATTGTTGATGGTCGCACAGGCTTAACAGGAATCGACCAAAATGTTGCAAATAATTTAAGAAAGCTAGGAAAAAAAATACATTTAGTGGTTAATAAAACCGAAGGTTTGGATGATGATATTGCCTGCTCTGATTTTCAATCGTTGGGAATTACTGAGGTTCATTCGATATCTGCATCTCATGGAAGCGGAATCAGCTCTCTACTAGAAAGCATCCTGGCTCCCTTTGCACCACAAGCTGAAGAATTATCACAAGATAATAATGCCATTAAAATTGCCTTCGCAGGACGTCCGAATGTTGGTAAATCTACTCTGATAAATCGTATCTTGGGTGAAGAAAGAGTAGTTGTATATGATATGCCAGGCACAACTCGAGACAGCATCTCAATCCCCTTTGAACGAGATGATCAGCGCTATATACTTATCGATACTGCAGGAGTAAGACGTAAATCAAGAGTTGGTGAAAAGATTGAAAAGTTTTCAGTGATTAAAACCTTACAAGCTATTAAAGAATCTAATGTCTGCCTACAACTTCTTGATGCCAATGAAGGGATAACCGATCAGGATATGAATTTACTCGGATTTATTATTGAATCCGGTAAAGCATTAGTTATTGCCATCAATAAATGGGATGGTTTGGATGAAGAGCATAAAGAGCGGGTTAAAGATGAGCTTTCACGACGACTCCATTTTGCCAATTTCGCTAAAATTCGTTTTATCTCAGCATTACATGGTAGTGGTGTAGGGGGATTATTTAAAGATATTAATGAAGCCTACGCTTCTGCGACACAGTCATTCTCCACGCCACGGTTAACCCGATTATTACAAGACATCAGCACGAAACATACACCACCCTGTGTTAACGGTCGAAGGATTAAGCTACGTTATGCTCATATCGGTGGACATAATCCCCCTATAATAATAATTCATGGGAATCAATTAAATTCTTTGCCGGATAGCTATAAACGATATTTAAATAATGAATTTATAAAGCATTTAGGATTGGTCGGAACTCCGTTAAAAATTGAATTTAAAGGAGGCGATAACCCCTATGCTGATAAGAAAAATAAATTATCTCAACGACAGGTAAATAAGAAAAAGCGTTTAATGAAGCGAGTGAAAAGTAAAAAATAGTACGATATAGGATGTTTTTGTAACACTATGTTCTATTTTAAATAGTTTGTACTAGTTTTTAAGATTTTGGACTTTAGTTATCTCATCCTCATCATACCCGTAATGTTAACACATCACAGGGTGCATGCTTGATTGTTTCATGAGCAGTGCTGCCTAAAAAGGATTGTAATCCAGTTGTTGAATGGCTTCCCAAAATGATGAGCTGACATTTCAAATCCTCAACCTTACTGATAATATGATCGCGTACCGAACCAATTTCAACGAATTGTTGCGATTGCGGTATTTTGAAGTTTTCGCCAATCAAAGATAGTACGGTTTTGGCGTCTTCGGTTGATGGATTCGCCAGTTCAGTAAACCCAAGTCCTTGTGCTAGCTGTATACTTGCTGGCAGTTCAATGACATGAAGTAAATAAAGTTTTGCTTTAAACTGTTTTGCGATAGTTACCGCCTTTTCTGTAAGATGATTATGCTCAATGAGTAAATCTGTAGCAAATAATATATTCTTGTACATAAGGACCTCATTCTAAATAGAATCATTAAGTTATAGTGTAGTAGATTCTTATAAAATAGGTTTAAAGTTGCGGGTTAATTTCTAACAAAGGAATGATTACAAAATCTCTCTGTTTGTAATAGGGATGAGGGATTTGCAGTAAATGTGTGTTAACTGTTCGATTACCATAAAATATAATATCTATATCTAAGGTGCGTGGTCCCCAATGCTTCTTGCGGGTTCTGCCTTGCTGATCTTCGATTTTTTTGCATAATTTCAGCAGGACTTGAGGAGCTAATATTGTTTTGATTTCTACTACGGCATTACAAAAATCCTGCTGACTACATACCCCCCATGCTTTATTCCAATATAATCGGGAGATTTTATTGACATGGGTGGAGGGCAAATTTTTCAGGGCTTTAATTGCCTGTCTTATTTGCCGCTCAGGGTTATTTTGATTTGAACCTAATCCCAGGTAACATCGATTCATTTAACAGGGTTTTTATTTACAGTTGTTTTAGGTTTTCGTTTACGTCGTGGTTTATTTACAGTAGCTGGAGTTATCGATGCAATCATGTTGGCTTGTTCCGTTTCATCTACTTCCTGAAAAGTTGTCCACCACTGAGCAAGCTCGATGGCTTCATCGCCTGCTAAAGCTCTTAATGCCATAAAATCATACGCTGCTCTGAACCTTGGATGTTGCAGCAGATTAAAAGCCCTGCCACCTAATCGTTTGGAAAAACGATATTGAAGTAACCATATTTCTCTTATTACTTGCGTGTACCTTTTCGGTATCGAAATAATTTTATTTTGCTCTGAAATGACCAGAGACATTGCTTTTTCAATAGCAGGCAGAGGATCCATGCCTGAAGCTTGTAATTTTTTAGAGCGGTCAATCATGGGAAACCAGAGTAATACGGCAAATATAAAAGCAGGTGTTACTGGTTTATCATCTTTAATACGTGTATCCGTATTTTCAAGCGCTATTCCTATCAGGGGATTAACTGGATAATCGGTATGCAGCAACTCAGCTGCCAGAGGACATAAATGTTGAAACAGGCCATATTGCAGTAGTAAACGCTGAACTGTTACTGCTTCCCCACATTGATATAGCTTAGTCATCTCATCAAATAGGCGAGAGTTGGATACATGCGTAATCAACTGACTTATTTGAGGGAAGGGAGCTTCAGTTTCAGGAGCCAGATTAAAATGGAGTTTGGCACTAAACCTTACAGCGCGCAGCATACGTACCGGATCCTCTTTATAACGGGTTACCGGATCGCCAATCATTCGAATGAGTTTCTCTTCAACATCCTTTACACCGCCGGTAAAGTCAATGATCGAGGAGTCGTCGATATTATAATAGAGCGAGTTTACCGTAAAGTCCCGACGCCAGGCATCTTCATCCATGGATCC
>JAUXYG010000118.1 GCA_030694525.1 Legionella sp.
AAATTAAAGTTGAGAATGATTAGTTTAGAAATAATTGTCCAACAACCTCTACATTAAATTTGAAGACGAAGTTCTTCCCATACTTTTACAAAAATTATAATCTTTAGGATGTAAATCCGAATCTTTAGAATATAAATTATCATCTTTTGGAGCGTGATTAAAAAATTGCAGCGTTCCTGCGAAATTAAATGCCTTAAGGATATTCTTTCTAACTCTGTTTGTTTCTAATTCAATATTATTTAATTCATGGTTTATTAGCAAAAATTCATTAGTTAAATAAGTGCAAGAAAACCAGAAATCCTGTTGGGATATATTTTTATCAATATTATTATTACCTGGAGAGTCATATAAATTGAAAAGTTGTTTGAGAATGAGCATAAACTCTTTTCCTAAAACAATACGTATGACTATTGCAGTAGACATATTACGGTAATTAGTCAACACCATATCGGCTAAAACAAAATAATAAGTTAGCTTCATTAAATAAATATTTTTACTTAAGATATTATTAGCAGACAACAAATTTTTTTCTAGTGGGTGCTGACACGTATTAATGTGAGTGATAATTTTCTGATGATCATTCTCCACTATCCTGATGATATTTTTCGCCTCTTCCATTCTTTGATTATTTATTAATTGGCTGATTTTACCTAAATTAACCTCAATTTTTTTAACTAACTTTTCAAACATAACTTTCTTTTTCGTGACAAGATGTTGATCTATTATACTTAAAATTATAAAGATGCAAATAAGTAAGACACTTATCTCATAAAAAGAGCATTACCTGGCCAACAGTTACCTTTTTATTCACCAAAGGATTAGCGAAAAATTAATAAGTTTAAATAATTGTTTACTATACTCGTTGGACCGTAAATTGACTCACTGGTGTCTCAATCCCTTCGCGGTCAAAGCGTTGTTTTATCATTTCCTGTAAGGCATTTCGCGTATCAGAGACATCACTGGTATTAACCCAAACCATAAACTTGAGCTCAACAGCTGAGTTGGCAAAATTATTTATTGTAACTTGTGGCGAGGGTTCTTTTAAAACGTGCTCGCAGAGCATGGCAATATCAAGCAGGATGCTTTTAACCACACTTAAATCACAGTCATATGCGACTGCAACAATAATATCCAGACGACGGGTAGCAAAATAACTCAGATTGGTTATCTCTGATTTAATCATCGCCTCATTCGGAATACGTACCAGCTTATTATCAGGAGTTTTTAATTTGGTGGAAAGAAGATCAATGGAGTCAACCACCCCATTAATTCCTTTAACTTCGACGGTATCGCCCACTTTAAAAGGATGTTCGAATAATAAAAAAATACCACTGATTAAATTGGATGCAGCAGTTTGCGAGGCAAAACTTATGGCAACCGTAAACACTCCTGCGGCACCTAATAAAACGCTTAAGTGAAAACCTATATGTTGTAAACTCGTTACTGCAAATATGGTAAAGATTAAATAGAATACCGAACGACGAATTAACATGGTGTGATGTCGGGAAAATCTTTTGGCAAAAGCGCGATCAACGATAATACTAAATCGTTTGGCAATAAAATAACCAAATACGAACAGGCACACTGCATAAGTTGTATTTATTAATTTTTCAGAGTGAGCCAAATAGCCCCAAAAATTATGTTGCATGATAAGCCTTATTTTTTTATCTTGATTATCTCATAACTCCCCTATATTGTCAGACTAAATTACCGGTGTTGCTCTAAAAAAGGAAACGTTTATGCCCGAAAAAATACGTTGTGGTTGGGTTGGCGAAAATAAACCTCATTATGAACATTATCATGATACCGAATGGGGAGTTCCAGTTCATGATGATCAAAAGCATTTTGAAATGCTCATTCTTGAAGGAGCTCAAGCCGGTTTAAGCTGGGAGACAATACTTAAAAGACGGGAAGGCTATCGAGCAGCTTTTAAGCAGTTTGATGTGTCAGCGGTTGCTAATATGAGTGATGATGAATTGGAACATCTGCTCTCCAATCCAGCCATCATTCGGAATCGTTTAAAGGTATTCTCAGCACGTAAGAATGCACGGGTTTTTCTGGAGATTCAACGCGAATTTGGTAGCTTTGATAAATACGTCTGGCGTTTTGTAAATGGTGCCCCCCTAATGAATAAACCTGAGACATTAAAGGACATCCCGGCTACAAGTCCGGAATCAGATGCGCTGGCAAAAGATTTGAAAAAAAGAGGGATGAGTTTTGTAGGATCGACCATAATTTATGCTCATATGCAGGCTACAGGACTTGTTAACGATCACGTTAAAACCTGTTTTTGTGCATCAAATTAAGAAAATAGGTTAAAAAATGAGTTAAATACACGTAATGTATTCACCTGCTACACTAAAATAAAATACGACCAAGGACTTGCACATGAATAATGTAAAAACTTTTATATTATTAGCCGCATTAACGGCCCTATTTTTAATACTGGGAAATTTAATCGGTGGTCATACAGGCCTGGTTATTGCGCTTATTCTTGCTTTGGGAATGAATTTTAGTGCTTATTGGTTTTCCGATAAAATGGTATTGCAAGCGTTTAAGGCAACACCTCTCGATGAAAGCAATCCGGTATATCAAATAATTGCGCAATTAGCGAATAGAGCCCAGATTCCAGTGCCGAAAGTATACTCCATCGATAATCCTACCCCAAATGCCTTTGCTACAGGACGCAACCCGCAGCATGCTGCTATTGCGGTAACGACGGGATTGTTACAACGTTTGAATCAAGAGGAAATTACCGGGGTTTTGGCTCATGAAATGGCGCATATTGTGCATCGAGACACATTAATCAGTACTATTTCTGCAACGATAGCCGGGGCTATAAGCAGTTTTGCCAATATATTTCGCATTGGAGCGATGGCCAATACATCTTCTTCAGATCAAAGAAGAACAAACCCAATTGTTAATTTATTGATGATTTTTTTAGCGCCAATGGCTGCGGGATTAATACAAATGGCAGTGTCTCGTTCCCGCGAATATGAGGCAGACGCTGGTGGCGCGAAGTTATGTGGCCACCCACTTTGGTTAGCCAGTGCATTAGGTAAACTCGAACAAGCCAACCATCAAGGGCAGTTTCGGGCAGCTGATGCGCATCCCAATACAGCGCATATGTTTACCGTAAACCCTTTAAGCGGTCAGCAATTATCCCAGTTTTTTACCACCCACCCGCCTACCGCCGAGCGAATCAAGCGCTTACAGGAGATGGTTCTTTAGAATTATCGGATGGTAAAAGATAGAGGGTGAGATAAGTTAACAATTGAAATCCACCCTGAACCATGTGATTTTCTTCCAAATCAAATTTCATAACCAGCTGATCGGCAAGAAAAAAGGCAAACCAAAAACTCAAGGAGATAATGAAGGCTACATCGGCTCTCATCATCCATTGTTTAACGGGCTTATTTAAAGCAAGACACGCCCAAATGAAAGACAGGGTTGATATCAAAGACCATAATAAAATTCCGCTAAAACAAAGAAGAACTACTGTCGGAGTCGCATGATACATTTTGAGGGATTCGGCTAAAAAAGGGAAATTTGCATCAGGCGCCCATGTTTCATGCAACCAACCGAAGTGGGCTAACAAGCCTATTACATCAGTCCATAGGGCTATAAGCCACCATACAGCCCAAAAAACAATTATTATTTTTTTAAAACCGAGTCTAACAGGAGCGCCAGTGTTCATTAACCGTACCTAATAAATTTTTAACTGATTTTATAACTATTTTTAAAGCCATACCACCTTAAAACGTACATTTTTTGAGCTATAATTTGAGTGTCTCGGTAACATACGGTGATAAAAATGTATAAGCTGACGCAAATTGAAGGAATAGGGCCTAAATATTCAGAAATGCTTAAAAAAGTAGGAATTGAAAATCAGGACGATTTATTAAAAAATTGCAGCAATAGACGAGCCCGCTTAAGATTGGCAGAAAAAACAGGAATTAGTCATCGCTTGATTTTAAAATGGACCAATCAGGCTGATTTGGCCCGGATTAATGGTATCAGTGAGGAATATGCAGAACTTTTGGAAAAAGCAGGCGTCGATTCAATCCCCGAATTAGCTCATCGCAACCCGGAGCATCTCTATTCTTCTCTTTTAAAAAATAATGAAGAGCGCCACCTGGTACGTCATGTGCCAAGCTTACCTCAAGTAGCGACTTGGGTGGAACAGGCTAAAAAATTGCCAAGAGCAGTGCAACATTAAAATTAATTTGTATGAATATGAACTAATTATCTACAACTACAGCCATTTACGATATTTAAAATACTTGTAAGGCAACCAGGATGACACCAACATTAATCCCACCGCCACCACGTAACCATACTTCCATGAAAGTTCGGGCATGAAATTAAAGTTCATCCCATAAATACTGGCAATCAAAGTAGGCGGTAAAAAAATCACCGCAGCAACTGAGAATATTTTAATAATCGCGTTTTGTTCAATTTGCACCATTCCTAATGTCGCTTCAAGAAGAAAACTGACTTTATTCGATAAAAAATTGGCATGGTCACTCAAGGAGGTTAAATCCTTGCTTAAACTCACTAATCGCACATGCTCGTTATTATCAGTTATCGTATTGGAACTTTGCCCTAAAAAAGAAATTAACCGACTAAATGAGACCAGACTTTCTACAATTTTCGAATTAAGCTCCCCGTTCACACCAAGTTGTTGCAATAATTGTTGGTAACTAAGACTGCCTGTTGTCTTTGATACAAATATATTTTTCGAATAACTTTCTAGTTGATGACTGATCAATTCAAGAATGTCTGCAAGCCTGTCAATGGTTGCATCTAATAATTCAGTAAGGCAGGTCAATGGGCTATCAATCTGCAATTTAGGCAGACGGGAAACGAATAATTTAAATGCTTGCGGCTCAATGTAGCGAATAGTAATGAGTTGCTTTTTTGTAAGTATGAACGTTACCGCATCCTGTAGCGGTGTGGGAGAATCTGACTGGGCAATCATGGTCGCAGTCATAAATAAAACATCCTGCTCTTTATAAAGACGGCTGGAAATCTCAATCTCTCTTAATTCCTCACGGCTGGGGATATCTAGAGCCAGATTTTTTTCTACCAGCAATTCTTCTACAAGATTAGGATTTATTAAATCCACCCACAAACAAGTGTTTAATAAGTGCTGATTACTCTCATTAATTTCTATTTGCTTAAATGGGTCATTTATTTGGTACGCTATTATCATGAATTATCCAATAATTAGTTCTATTGAGAGTGGCTTAAAAAAACTTAAAGATCAATCATAAATAACACTTCAGGCTAAGTCTTTTACGTAATGGCTATTCAGCTCAATTAACTCCACCGAAGTATAAATGTGTAACTCGGAATGTACCTTAAAAAATGTATTTATAATGACTAGCGCAGCGTCAATAACTTCACTTTTAATCAGGTCAGAACGTCCTGCAAGAATTTTAACGGTTAAATGTACAAAAGCGTTTTTATCATTTTGATCACCGATGAAATATAGAGGATATGAGATACATCGACTTTTGCAATGAGTCAATTGTGTCGGAAGTTTTGTCACCAGTAAATCATGTAATGCTGAGAATAAAGGGCTTAAAGGTTTTTGCTGTAAATTCAAATTATCACTGTATTCCAAAATCAAATGGGGCATGTCATTTCTCTTAAATGAAAGATAATACCCTATGTGGCTGCAAATGTTGCCTATCAAATCTCTTTTTTGCCAGAATATCGTTCCTAAACTAGACTTAACTTAATCATTTAGCAGGATTATTTAAAGAGAGACGCTATGCGCAAATATTTAATCAATACCACTCATCTTGGCATGCGCTTTATTCGTAAAGAAGACGCAAAATACCTGGAAACTCTCGATAAAGATCCCGAAGTGAAAGAGTTTTATCCCGAAGGTGCTTTATCTGATGAAGAAATCAGGGAGTTCATTGAAGAATCATTAATAAATTTCAAGGAAAAACGACTTCCCTGTCTGGTCATATTTAAGTCGCGAAATGATGAATTTGTAGGAGAGGCTTATTTTGATCAAATTGAAACTGGAGAAATCAAGGTAGGGTATCTGTTCCATAAAAAGCATTGGAATAAAGGGTATGCATCAGAAGTTTTAAAAGCCCTGCTCAACTGGGCAAAACTCCATATAGACACAGATTATATTATTGCATACGCAGATCGAAACAATGAAGGCTCCTTTAGAGTGATGGAAAAGTGCGGTATGAAATATTATAAATCAGGCCGCTACCTCGGCATGGATTGCCATTATTATCGCATAAAAAATCGATGATATGACTACCCGAATTATTCCTGTATTACACTTCGTTAATACAGGCTACAATAAAGTAGCCCGTAATAGACGAAGTCGTATTACGGGGAGTTCACAAGACTAATCCTGTATTACACTTCGTTAATACAGGCTACAAATAAAGTAGCCCGTAATAGACGAAGTCGTATTACGGGGAGTTCACAAGACTAATCCTGTATTACACTCCGTTAATACAGGCTACAATAAAGTAGCCCGTAATAGACGAAGTCGTATTACGGGGAGTTCACAGAATTAACTGTTTATACTTTGTTATTACCAAAAAAACCAAAAACTTATTGAATTTTTAAATCAAAAACCTTACATTTGGACTCCAACATAATGGAATAAACATGGTCAACTATCGTAGGGATTACACCAAAGGTGGGGTTTATTTTTTTACCGTTACCCTCAAAAACAGACGCGCCAATTATCTAACTCAATACATTAATATACTAGGTGATGCATTCAGATTTGTTCGTAATAAATATGCCTACAGCACTCTTGCAATAACCATTTTACCAGACCATATACATGTTATTTGGGAATTACCTCAGGGTGACAGTAATTATTCATTGCGATGGCGTCTTATTAAAAAACACGTGACACAAGAGCTATTAAAACAGCAAGTACCTCTAACTAAAGACTCGCGAGGAGCCTATAATCTCTGGCAAAATCGTTTTTGGGAGCATCTTATACGCAATGAACATGATCTTCAAAAGCATATTGATTATATTCATTTTAATCCAGTAAAACACGGTTACACATCCATCCCTGCGGATTGGCCTTATTCCAGTATTCATCGATATATTAAACAAGGAATTATACCTTGCGATTGGTATGTTTCAGGAGAGAGACTCGCACTTTATTCAAAGCCAGAGACCCAATAAGTTGATTACGGTAAATAGGATTTTCGAGCAGAGAAATCTAAACATTGCTTAGATCAAGACAGAAAAAATGAACCACATTACGCACCACTTTTTCACATAAATTTAACTGATCAATAGTAATAAACTCATTAGGCCTGTGCGCTTGATGAATATCACCGGGCCCACAAATGATAGTGGGAATATGCGCATTTTGAAAAGTTCCAGCCTCGGTGCTATAAGACACCTTAGAGCGTGTTTTAACTCCAGTGATAGCACGAACCAAATGAGTAACCAAGGCATCTTCCGAGGCATTAAAACCAGCTGAGTCTGAAATTTCATCGAAAAATATTGCAGCCTCAGAATAGTTTTTTTTCATGTCTGGCAAAAGTTCATTAGATATATAATTTTCAATCTGACTGGAAAAATTCTGTAACGGAAAGTTATCGGTATAACGTAATTCAAGCATAAACTCACACGATCCAGGAACAATATTAGTAGCAATACCCCCGCTTATCATATTGGTGGTTATCGTGGTAAAGGGATAATCAAACTCTGAATCAAAAGGCCCCTGTTCTTTCACGTATTGAGCGAGATTATTTATATAACAAATCAAACGACTAGCGAACTCCACAGCGTTGCACCCATCAGCTGCCAAAGATGAATGAACTGCTTTTCCATGAAGCTGACAATGATAAACCCTTCTGCCCTTTTCACCAATTATAGGTTGCATGCCAGAAGGCTCCCCCACAATACAACCCTCCGGTCTGATGCCCACTTGTTCAAGATAGTCAATAGTATAGTCCACTCCCAAACAACCTATCTCTTCATCGCAAGTAAACGAAAAATGAATAGGCTTTAAAAGAGAGCGTTTTTTGAATTCAGGCACTAATGAAAGCACTACTGCAATAAATCCTTTCATATCGCAACTACCACGTCCGTATATTTTTCCATCACGTTCAATAGCGACGAAAGGATCAGTGTCCCATAATTGGCCTGTTACAGGCACTACATCTGTGTGTCCTGAAAATAATATCCCCCCATCCATCGACCCATCATCTGCAGGAATAGTAGCAAACAAATTTACCTTGTCTTCAGTAGGGGCTAAAATTATCTGACTTTTAATCTCATAGGCATTGAACCACGTCTCAATGACCTCTATTAGGGGTCTGTTGGGGTTGCTTGAAATCGTATTATAATTTATGAGTTTAGATAACCATTGCTGGGCGTTCATTGTATTCCTTACATGAAATCCAGATGCAGACAACACATGACTCTATTAATAATAGTAAGTGTTGTCCCAAGTTACAAATCGATATCCCTTAAGAACTCCTATCGGTGGTGTTGATCCTGTAAATAACCCCATTAAAATCATCGGAAAGATATATTTCCCCTTCTTTGCCTTCAACAATATGAACTGGGCGCCCGATTACTTTTCCATCGTTTAAAAACCCGGTGATTAAATCTTGCGGCACAATCTTTCCATGAGCAAAGCTTAAAGCGATAACTTTATATCCTACTTTAACCGAACTGTTCCATGAGCCGTGGAGGGCAATTAACGCCTTACCATAAAGAGGTGAGTCAGGATTTTTTATAAATGTAAGCCCTAATGGTGCCTGATGAGCAGCCAACTCCAAAACAGGAGGATCGGATTCATTGATAATTTGTTCCTGACCTGTTCCATATTGAGGATCAGGTATTCTATTTCCATAAGCAAATGGCCATCCATAAAAATGATTTTCCTTTATTTCATTAAGCTCTTCAGGAGGAGAGTGATCTCCAAGGAAATCACGACTATTCTCAGTAGCATAAAGCACACCATCCAATGACCAATCAAATCCTACAGAGTTTCGCAAACCCTTGGCATACACAGTGAGATGATCATCTCCAGGTTTAAAACGACCAATCGATGCCCTCAATACATTTTTTTCGATACATACATTACACGATGAACCAATAGATACATAACCATACCCATCAGGGCCAAATTTTATAGTACGTGTCCAATGCCCACCATCATCAGGTAAATTATTAATTACACGTTGATATTTGCCCCGAATAGTTCCCGTTAAGGGATCAAATAAAACCCGACCAATTGTATTTTCCTCAGCAACATATAAAAATCCTCCATACTCATCCATACTGTGCGGTTTTTTTAAATGAGATAATAGTATGCGTTTTTGCTCGGGTTTTTTATAGGGTATAAGCCACAGAATCCCCTTTTTAGGCTCGGTAACCAGTAAATCACCTGCTTGAGTCACATGCATAAATCGTGGAGCATCAAGATCCTTAGTATAAACCTCAAGCTTATAACCCTCTGGAGTTTGCATTTTATCAGGTGCTGTGGTTTTCAAAAAACTGAACGTACTGCCCAACAATTCAGACACAAGTATGTTAAAGCCAAAAAGAGGCTGGATAAAATATATTAAAAGAACAACAACGGGCAAAAAAAACAACAAGTAAATTAATTTTTTCATCAAATATCCAATTTTATCCATAATAAGCGGCAATTTTGTTCCACCTTCTTGCCGTATAACCAAATCATGTCAAACCTAATAGGGTTTTATCCACCATCATGTTGCAACTTAAAAACAGGCATACTTCTTGAATAGTTATAATTCCATAAGACATGGAGAGAGCATGATGCAAAATAAACTGTTAAAAAGCTTACCTATCGCGCTTTATATTGGCATTTCTTTATGCCATAGTTTTCATATTTTATATTAACTTAACGCTCCAGGTAGCCCATAACTACTAAGATACAAGGGCCACCGGCAATCAGGTTAATTTGATTGAATTCACATTGTTTTATAGCAGCCTCGCTTTCGGCTCCAGGTTGCATCCATATGTTTTTAATACCTCTTTTGATTGCCGCTGTCACAATACGCTCGGTAACGACAGGGGGCGTTATAATTGAGATGCTCTCCACCTCATCGGGTAACTCTTCAACA
>JAUXYG010000119.1 GCA_030694525.1 Legionella sp.
TGATGAAGTTTCAGATCACTCCCCATTATTATTGGATTTTGATTAATCAAAATGGTACCTGAAAAGACACACCAGAAAAAGCAAGCATTGGCACTTTCGCAAATACTTCACGACACTTTCTGACGACAATTGGCGATTTCATTGCATTGCAAAAATTTCAAATTGGATTTTTTTAACCCAGTCGAGACTATCTTTTAAAAATTATAAGCACAATGAATGATAATTATACGCCTAACTATTTTATTTTTTTTAATCTGTTTTAGTGCTCATGATTTCGCCAATACAACAGAGACTACCTTTGACAATTTGTCCGAGGTGTCTAACAAAAATCAATTTATTACTACTAAATTAATCAAACTTTATGATAAAGAAAGAAATCGGCTTATCCCTATTAATTTGTATATTAATACTAAGACACAAGGTAAAGCTAACGCCGGTATTCTTAAAATGCCCGTCGTCATTATTAATCACGGCTATACTGTTAAAAATACTGAGTATTCCTTTTTGGCCAATGCACTTGCTGCACAAGGCTATTTTGTAGTGAGTATTCAACATGATCTTAAAACAGATACCACTTTCCCAAAAACCGGTAATCTATATGAACAACGAAAACCATTATGGGGTCGAGGTGTCGCTAATATTCTTTTTGTTATCAAGTCACTTTCTAACATTGCACCAAATTTAAACTTAACCAAAGTAACATTAATAGGGCACTCTAATGGTGAAGATATTGTAATATTATTCACAAAAGAACATCCTGATTTGGTCAAACAAGCTATTTCTCTTGATAGCCTTCGCCTACCTTTCCTACGTTCAGGAAAAATATCTATATTATCTTTGCGAGCGAATGATACTCAGGCCGACCCAGGGGTATTACCTCCTAAAAAAACAGATAAAAAATTTAACATCACAATTATTACTCTCAAAGATGCCAAACACATTGATCTTTGTGATCGTGGTTCTGAGAGTATCCGTAAAGAAATTAATAAGTTTGTTTTAAATTTTTTACGAAAAACAGCATGAAATATAAAGCCATAAGTTAAAGACCTATTACGCAGAACTAACACTTTTGGGGGTTCTTCCACAGGACCCCTAATAGTAACTGGACATTATGATGATGACATCACGAGCCGTCCCTTGTTGGGTCTTAGTATCGATGAAGGAGCTACATGGAGCTACCCTATGGATATTACCCATTCATCATTGCCTCAACCCTTTTATGAAGGCGAACTGGTTGCGTCAGCATGTAGTGATGCATTGTGCATGCTAGCAAAAAGGCTCACTATTGGCTATCTTGCTGTAAATTAAACCAATGTCCTCGATTTATGCAACAACGCCGTTTTGAGCCTAGAAAAATTTTTGCGACAAAGCCGCTACAAGAAGCAAATATTTATGTATGTACTGATTCATGATAAGGTAAGCTGATTCTTAACTAAGAATTAAAAGGATTTATTCGTGAAATTTTATCAACCTGCTCTAATTTCATCTTTATTTTTGAGTTTAGCATACAATGCTACGGCAGGAACTTTAGGCATAGCACCATCTATGGGTTTTTATATTAATGCTGGTTTAGGTGCTGTTTTTTCCAATACTACTACCAGTTATACTTCAAATTCCAACTCGGTTTTGTATGCACCAACCGCAATAGGGACTAGTTTATTTACTCTGCCTGATGTCAATTGGCATAATAAGTTTAAAAATGGCTATGGAATTAATCTGGCAATCGGGAAATATTTTAATCTCAACTGGCATGGAGACTTAGAGTTTTTGTATCAAGACATACAAAGAGACACTTATGGTACTTATAATTGGCTTGAACAAAACAGTACAACTGGAGCAACATACTCCCAACAAGCTAATAACCTCATTAGTAAAATAACAACACGAGCTAACATTTATTCTTTTATGACTAATGCAAGTTATGATTTAATTAATTTTGGAAAAATACAACCTTTTTTAGGGGCTGGTTTAGGGCTTTCTTGGTTAAAATCGGGTAGTACGCAAACCAATAACTCCATTAATATTGATGATCCCAATACCCCTCTAATCGAAACAGCCCCTGCTATGCAAAATAGTCCATCTCTATATGGAACAGCCTTTGCGTGGCAGTTTAAAGCAGGTATCAATTATGCGGTGAGCAATACAGCTACAGCTATTTTGCAATATCGTTTATTTCAAACGACTGATTTTAAAGCAGGTCAGAGCACTATTATCACTAATCCAGGTATGGCTGGGCAAACGGAATTTTATGTAGGACAGCATGACATCGAGGGGTCGTTAACCCATGCGGTTGAGTTAAACCTTCGCTTTGATGTTTAAATTAAAGGCAACGGTCGTATCTTGAGAGAAAAAATTAAAAAAGCAATTATTGGTGTTAATAATACATCCAATCAAACTAATCAAGCATCAATTCAGCAGATGATTGCTACATAGATTGGATGAAAATAAATGCGCAAGGTTTACGAGGATTGACACGTTTCAGCCATTGGTATCATGGTGATACTGGGGTAAAAAGAGCAAAAGAACTATTGAATATAGTGAATGATTCGACATCTACATATGAGGACATTGTAAATAAACTAGCTTTCTGTTTGTCTCAATCCTCCAATACGCGACATTCTCTAAAAAGTTACTTAAGGAAGGAGTTTGGTGAAGATAACTTGAAAAATATTTTGGAATCTCACGAAGTTAATAATCAAGGCCCTAAGCTTTGATAAGTATAGGTATTTTTTAGAGCAGGAGTTGTTAATAAATATGACTCTGATTAAAAAAATAATTGAAACTCCATCCTATATCAATTAAACGGGCCACAATATAATAAAAAGGCAGCAAAATGTTGGCCATTTTTAAAGTGAGAAGCATTTGCTATTACCGTAAAAAGAATGGAAGCACTCATTGTGCCAACCCCTTTTAATCTCCTAAACTGTTGACAATAGGGGTCAATTCAGAAAACGGAAATTAAAGCACGCTAAGCCGGTTTCAAGGGTCGTAATGGTCTGAATTTTCCGGTACCAATTTTAATGTTGCTGCGCCATAGATAATCTCCTGTCAGGTTAATATGCTCCCAACCAAGCGGTGACAGGTACTGTAATCGTTCATTGTCAACGACAAGTCCATTAACACGTAGTCCATACACTGCCCTTTCCAGATATACTGTGTTCAGCCGGCTCGCCTCACGCCAACACGATTCCTTAGTCAACTTCTCCACTAAGACACCCGCGCCTGATTCAGCTCAGCACCCCACAGCATTAGAGTGCTGCTGTTGTTGCTCCTTGTAAGCCGCGCTCCAGCGCGCTTTTTCTTCCGAAGACACCGCTCTACTCGTTCATCACTTATAATAAGCATTGTCGCTTTACGGAAGACTTCACCTTAACATTAGCCGAAACGGATGAAGGGTTTTCCCAAAAACCAGGGTGATAAGGCTGATGAAAAGCTGCAACAGAATGCGCTTCCTCATTGGATTCAACCATGATGGCCTCATCCGATTCACTTTCCTCATCCGAGGCCAACAATTCATCAAGCCGCCTTAGTACGGCATCTGCCTCTTCGTTAAGCTTGTCAACCTTTGTGAAATATTTTTGGCAAAATTGCTTTGTTTCTTCATGATATTGCTTTATTTCTTCATGATATTGCTTTATTTCTTCATGATATTGCTTTATTTCTTCATGATGTTGCTTTATTTCTTCATGATGTTGCTTATCTTCTTCACGCATCTCTTGCAGCACTTGGATTATGAGATGCTTTATGCGAAGTTCTTCTTCCATCACA
>JAUXYG010000122.1 GCA_030694525.1 Legionella sp.
TTACTGGCTGCCGAAATGGACGGGGCATATGTATAATGAAACTTTAGGCAAATGGCATTTTTGGTTATCCGTTATATCGGTAAACCTTACTTTTTTCCCCATGCACTTTCTGGGGCTGGCCGGTATGCCACGCAGAATTCCTGACTATGCTTTGCAATTTACCAATTTTAATGCGGTTGCAACTATTGGTGCCTTTATCTTTGGATTTTCTCAATTGTTATTTTTATATAATGTGATTGCAACGGTGCGGAAAAGAGGTACTGATAAAGATGTTGCTACAGCTGGTGTGTGGGAAGGATCTCAAGGTTTAGAATGGACATTGCCTTCACCGCCTCCATATCATACATTTACTGTCCCGCCCGAGATTCACTAGGGGTTATTTAATGTACAGTGTAACAAGGCAAAAGCAGCGTAAATTGCTCGTTATTTTAACGCTGATAGTGCTGGGAATGTTTGCTTTTGGGTTTGCTCTTGTGCCCATTTATAATAGTTTGTGCAAAACTCTGGGTATAAATGGCAAAACGAATCCACAAGCAATTGCTTATGATGTTAGCAAAGCCAGGATAGCCACTGATAGAGAAGTATTGGTTGAGTTTGTGGCTACTAATAATAGCGGTGTCCCTTGGGCTTTTTTTCCAAAAGTAAAAAAAATAAAGGTGCACCCTGGGGAAATAGTCAAGTTGGCTTTTTATGCTGAGAATAAGACTGATCATCAAATGACTGTTCAGGCTATTCCCAGCGTTACACCAGGAATCGCTGCTAAATATTTGAAGAAAACGGAATGTTTTTGTTTTACCCAGCAAACATTGAATGGCCATGAGGCGATGAATATGCCTCTGTTATTTCATCTGGATACAGAGTTACCAGATGACGTAAACACAGTAACTTTGGCTTATACCTTATTTGATGTAAGCAGCAGAGCAAGCAATTAAAAAGAATCAGAGCTTTTAAAAATTATTGATATAGGAGATAAAAACACAATGGGAGCACACGGTACTTATTATGTCCCCAAGCCCAGTCACTGGCCTTTGGTAGGATCAGTTGGCTTAACCACAACGTTAGTGGGTGCTGCTTCATGGCTCCATCTCGATTGGTATGGCCCTTATATTTTTACACTGGGCATGTGTATTCTTATCGCCATGATGTTTGGCTGGTTTGGTCAAGTCATTTATGAAAATGAAAAAGGCCTTTACGATCAGCAGGTTGACAAATCATTTCGATGGGGGATGTGCTGGTTTATTTTCTCGGAGGTTTGTTTTTTTGGTGCCTTTTTCGGGGCTTTATTTTTTACTCGATTTTGGGCCATTCCCTTACTAGGTGGTGAAATTCATCCCATAACTCATTATACACTCTGGGCTGATTTCCAGGCTGCCTGGCCTTTATTGACAAATCCCAATAATCAGATTTTTGCGGGCGCACACGAGGCTATGGGGGCATGGGGTCTTGCAGCGATAAATACGCTGATATTGTTAACATCTGGTGTTACGATTACCTGGGCTCATTGGGCTTTAAAATTAAATAAACGAACACAATTGTTGGTTGGTTTGTCTTTAACTGTCGCGCTTGGTGTGCTGTTTTTAATGCTACAGGCTTACGAGTATCACGAAGCATATACCGAAATGAACTTAACCCTTGCTTCGGGAATATATGGGACTACCTTTTTTATGCTTACAGGGTTCCATGGGTTACATGTAACCCTCGGAACCATCATGCTTATTGTAATTTTAATTCGTTGCAAAAGGGGACATTTCACTCCAGAGCGGCATTTTGGCTTTGAAGCCGTGGCCTGGTATTGGCATTTTGTGGATGTAGTGTGGTTGTTTCTATTCTTATTTGTTTACTGGTTATAAATTGATGCGATTACAGCCGGGTATTAATAAGCAAGCCCGGTTGAAATTGAATGTTCTCAATGTCTAAAGTGTAAGTAAAGCAGTATTGCGCGAATTCAATCTCATTAACTCTCGCAGCTCCTCGAAAGTATTTTCCCATAAAAAAAACCTGACACCCTTTTTCGAGGTAATTTTGGCCACTTAGTTCTAATTGTTCTTCCGTTAGACTAAGCATTTGGCATTCATATTTATTCTCGCCAATTTTAAGCGTTACCGATACAGGTTGAACCGGTTGAATTAACACCACAACCTCCGTTTCTATTAACAGCAAATAAACATTCAATATTATTTATAGTCATAATGAAATAATTTAATTCATAATTTAATTTTAGTTCAAAAAAATACAATCAGATCAGTTATTTAAAAAATTAATTATTTCAGCTCTGTAAAGTTCCGATTCTTAATTGATAATCAAACAACTAAATTTCGGCAGGTATTCCTCGCTGTAAATAATAGGTAACCATGATTAAAAGAATCACCTTAAGAAAACCCTAAGGTTTCAATGCTATATTATTTCACATAATTATCAGAGGCTATACAGATGTGGGTTCAGCAGCTCGAAATTTGGATTGAGAACTTTAATGATTTTTTGCTCAGTAAAGGCGGCTATTTTTGTAACTGGGTTAATAACCCAGAACAGGTCGAATCGATTTCATTTAAACCAGATCAAGAAAAACCGTTACCGGTTATTGCTTTATTAGCGGTAATTACTGACCCTATCGCATTATTAATCTATGTTGCAGAGCGCGCTTTATTAGGAATTTTTGAGTTATTTCACTCAATGGTTAATATTTCAATAGGCGAGGAAAATGAGGCTACAGAAAATGGAGCAAAATCGGGCGTATACCTGCGTGAAGCCCTCATTAGTTTTTGCTGTATGATTATTAGTCCTGTGGTTAATTTTATTGATTTTCTTAAGAAAGTGTATACTTCATTGAAACAAACAAGTTCAGGCAACAATGAAATACCCCTGATTATCATTTAAAGTTTAACTTTAGCGGTACATTTACTGTTTTCAATTATTTTTTTCCGCATTAACAAATCGTTTAACATACATTGTTCGTATTGATTGTTATGCATTCCATGTTGAACCAGGTATTTATGCATTAAACGTATCACCGTTCGGCTACCGGTAGACTGAAATAAAAATGGGAAGATTGCATGAATCATGCAGGCTATTCCACCATAAATCATCTGAAAACCAAAAGTTAATGCGAATCTTAAATGGCTAAAATAGGATTGATTAACACTGGCGGGGTGTTGGGTAAATATTTTTAACATAATATATTCCTTGAATAATTAGAGAATAAAAAGCATAAATCCATCCAATCCCTGGAATTATTCATTAGACTTTTTGATAACTACTGTATCTGCTCTTAAACCCACTCGAAGTGCTTCCAATGCGATAACATCGTTAGGCAAAATATTTCCAATATTGACTGAACAACCTAATTGCTTAATTAACCAGGTTTGTTGGTGTTTTAATGGAGCTTCAAAGATAAGATCACTCACTGTGATTTCATTAATAATTGAATCAAAATCAGCGGAATTAATGGAGGTATCCCCATTAAATATTCCGACATTTCCGGACTCTCTGGCTTCAAGAATTATTTTCCAGGCTCCAGCTGCAATTTGATCTTTTATTTCTCTGACTCGGTCCGTAATACTAAGTGTTCGATCCTGTTCGGGATCTTTTCTACCAACTTCCGAGAGAATGACAAATCCCAATGATTTCGCCTCTTGAATGAGTCCAATTTTCTCATCCAGTGGTATACCAGTTACACCATCTGAGAGCTCGATGCAATTAAAACCAAGGCGCAAGCACTCTTGGAAATACAAGTCGACTTTATTTTGTAAGCGAGCAATCTCAAAGAAAGTACCCCCAGGGCAAACATGGATATTCGCCTTCTTGAGTAGTTCGATTTTTTCGCGCACAATTCCTTCAGGATAAAGCCGAGCGGTACCAAAACCTAATTTAACAATATCAATGTAATCCCCGGCCATAGCGATTAATTGTTCCGTTGCCATTAATCCTAACCCTGTATCCAGTAAAGAAGTCAGTCCTTTTTCACGAGGTTTCGTATTTCGTTCAGAATTAATATCAATAAATTCAAAGGGTTGTACCACTTTAGTATTTGATTTCTGTGTTGCACGTGTAACTTGTTGCTCTATGTGATCCAAAAGGCTATTGACCGTTGGATAATTAATGACTGCTATTTCTTCAATTTTACAGGTTTTCTTCAAATAATTTTGCAACCGTGATTCGAGTTCTATGGCCATTAAAGAATCCAGACCTAACTCTCCAAAATGTTTATCGGGGTCTATATTTTCTGGATTAATGGATAAAATATCACCCAATTCATTGCTTATTTGAATCCTTAAATCCTGACCGAGCTGAGAGGGTGCGGCTTTAGATGGGGTGGCTTGCTCATCAAAAACGGTATCATTTTTTGCCGTAGTTGTATGGGGTTGATATTCACGGGTCCACAAAAACTCAAGCGGCATTTCTTCATCTAATAAAAGTGCTTTTGCGGTACTGCGTCTAATTTTACCGCTCGTGGTTTTGGGTAATTGTCGTGGCTGAATCAGAGCTATTTTATACACGGGTAAGGAATGATCTTGTAATGTTACCTCATTTATTGCACTGACAATTTCATTCAAAACTTCCTCAGAACAGTTTTTATCAATTTCCGCAATAATAACCAATTGCTCCTGCTCCTCATTAATAATGCTTACTGCGGCACTCCCACCTCTGCGAATTGCGGGATGTGATTGCTCAATACTGTATTCAATATCCTGTGGG